>CAYYSM010000207.1:0-5142 GCA_964474225.1 uncultured Hyphomicrobiaceae bacterium | reverse complement strand
CTGACGCAATAGCGGACGCCCGCAAACTAGGCTTTTTCCCCGGCTCGACCATCGGCAATCTTGGCGAGACCGAGGCCATCGGCTTTCTCGAAAACGCGCGTAATCTGCTCGGAGAAGATGGCGCGCTCCTGATCGGCGTCGATCTGAAGAAGGACGAGTCGATCCTCGTGCCCGCCTACGACGACAGCGAAGGCGTGACGGCCGCGTTCAACCTGAACCTGCTGACGCGCATTAACCGCGAGCTTGACGGTTCTTTTGATGTTGCAAAGTTCGCGCATGAGGCGATCTACAATGCCGAGGCCGGACGGATGGAGATCTATATCACCAGCCGCGAGGATCAGGAGGTCACTGTGCTCGGCCAGCCCTTCTCCTTCGCGCGCGGCGAGCGCATCCACACCGAAAACTCGCACAAATACGCCCTCGCCGAGATTACAGCGATGGCCGAGGCGGCAGGCTGGACCCATGCCCGCGCGTGGGTGGATGACGATCACCTTTTCAGCCTGAACATGCTCACCCAAGCCTAATCGTGAGCACCAGACACGTTTGAACCTTTGCGCCTGGCGTCAGAAGCCGCCAACTGCGGACGCGAGCGCGACGACAGCAACGAGCGCAACCATCGGGCCGGCGATCGCCACGACGAACATGTCGCCATAGGCTTGCTTATGGTCCAGCTTGCAGATGCTCAACACGGTGATGACCGCGCCGTTGTGCGGGAGTGTGTCGAGCGCGCCGGATGAGATCGACGTGATCCGGTGCATGGCTTCCAGCGATATGTCCTGCGCCGCGGCAAGTTGCACATAGGTCGAACCCAGCGCTTCCAGCGCGATGCTCATACCGCCAGACGCCGAGCCTGTCACCGCGCTCAGGATATTGACCGCAAGGGCCAGCGACACCAGCGGGTTCGCATCGCCGAGCGCCAGTAGTGCGTCGCTGATGAGTTGAAACGCCGGCAGCGCTGCGATCACCGCGCCGAAGCCGACAAGGCTGGCCGTGGCTGCGATCGGCAGGATAGAGGCGTTCGCGCCCTCGTCCAGGCTCGCTTGCAGGCTGGTGAAGCGCGACCAGTTGAGTGCCGCAATCAGCAGAATCGCGGCGAGCAGCGCGACGATGATCGCCCAGATACCGCGCACCGCATCGATGTCCGTCGCGCCGAATTTCGGCTGGGCGAGGTAGGACGTGTCCAGCGCCGGCACGATGAACTGGATGAACAGGAAATTCACCAGCACCACCAGGACGACGGGCGCGATTGCAAACGCGAACGGCGGCGGCACGGCATCCGTCGGCGTGCCGAGCGGAAGTTCGCGGATGTCGTAGCCGTCGCGCACGGCGCCCTCACGCATCACCAGATCGCTCTCTGGCACAGCGTCATCGTGTTCGCCGTAGCCCTCCCCTTGCATGGTCGCGCGGGTGCGCTGCCGGTTCAGCCACCACATCCCGAAACCGAGCATGATGATCGCGGCGAGGATACCCAGCCCCGGCGCGGCGAACGCCGTCGTCCCGAAGAAAGGCATCGGAATCGCGTTCTGGATGGCCGGGCTGCCCGGCAGCGCCGACATGGTGAAGGTGAACGAGCCGAGCGCCATGCTCGCCGGGATCAGCCGCTTGGGTATGTCCGCGTCGCGGAACAGCGATGCCGCGACCGGATAGATCGCGAAGGCGACCACGAACAGCGACACGCCGCCATAGGTCAGCACCGCGCAGCACAACACGACTGCGAGGATTGCCTGCTCCGGGCCGAGCCAGCGGATGACCGTGTTCGCGATCGCCGCAGCCGAGCCGCTGTCATCCATCAGCTTGCCGAAGATCGCGCCGAGCAGAAACAGCGGGAAGAAGGCGATAATGAAGTCGCCCATGTTCGACATGAAGATTTGCGTGTAGGCGGCGAGCGCGGGAAAACCGGCTGTGAGAACCGAAGCGAGCACGGCAATTCCCGGCGCAAGGATCAGCAGCGTGATCCCGCGATAGGCGAGGTACATCAGCAGGACGAGGGCAGCGAAGACGAGAACGACGTCAATCATTTCGCGGGGTCGACCTCTCGCGGCCGTCGCGTTCCGCCGCGCAGATGCGCCGGACGCAAACTCTCCTCAAACACGAAATAGGGGCGGAACGTCGTGCGCGCGCCGAGATCGTTACGGTGCTTTGTCAGCCAGCTCTCGGCGGTGCGCCGGCCCAGCTTGTGGAGATGGTCGAAGAACGCCCACTCGGCGTTCAGCTTGCTGGACGCGCCAAGCCGGCGCATCTCGTCTTCGGCATCGATGCAGTGCAGGTTGGTGTCTCGATAGGCATCGCGCTCCAGATTCTCCTCGCGGATGATCTCGGCCAGGAAGCCGAGCGCGCGCAGTTCCTCGATCAGGCTGCCATTGAAGACGATCTCGTTGAGCCGGTCCTCGATTTCGAAAGCGGTCAGCGGGAGTTCCGGCCGCTCGAACGGGTTGATCCAGATGATCATCAGGTCGCGCGCCTCGGTTTCGTCGACGAGCGGAAACAGCGGCGGATTGCCCATGAAGCCGCCGTCCCAGTAGGCGTCGCCGTCGATTTCGACGGCGTGCGACAGGTAAGGCAGGCAGGCGGAGGCCAGAACGCTCTCCGCGCTGATGTCGGGCTGCCGGAACACCTTGCGCCGCCCGGTCCGCACATTGGTCGCGGCGATGAAGAGCTTGGTCGCGCTGTCATTGATCGCCTCGAAGTCAAAAACATCGCGGACGACATCGCGCAGAGGGTTCACCGAAAACGGGTTGAGAACGTAGGGCGACATCCTGCTCAGCACGTTCCGATAAAAATGAAAGCTCGGAGAGAATTCCAGCGACCAGCGGCCCATCATCCGGTCAAGCGGCGAACGCTGGATCGGGCTGAAGAGGGCCGCCCGCGCGACCGCCGACCAATAGGCGCGCAGCTTCGCCCTGGCTGCGTCCGGCCCGCCGCGGGCCAGCCCTTCGACCAGCGCGCAGGCGTTCATCGCGCCGGCGCTGGTTCCGCTGACCGCATCGATGCGGATCCAGTCTTCTTCCAGTAGCCGGTCGAGCACGCCCCAAGTGAAGGCGCCGTGGGAGCCGCCGCCCTGAAGCGCGAGATCAATGGCAACGACGTTGCGGGCGGTCATGGGCGCTGTGTCCGGTCATGAAGCGTCGCGGGGGTAGTGCTTCTTTACGGATAAGCCGCCCATTCGCGCGAAGCCATGACGGCCTTCAAGCCTCGTTAGCAAACTGCGAATGGAAAGCGCCGATTTCGCCAGGCCGGGCTCAGTAGCCGGACGCCTCAAGCACGAGCAGCAGCGCCGCGACAACGACGGCCCCTGCCGTGAAGGCGCCAAACTCCCGCCGCGTGCGCACATGCGGCAACTCGGTGACAGTCGTGACAAGGATGATGCCACCAGCCAGAAACGAGGAGCCGAGCGCCAGCACCTCCGGCTGCACCGGCATGGCAAGCGCCGTTAACCAGCCGGCGAAAAGCGCGAGGATGCTCAGGCCCCGAAGTGTCTCGTCATAGATGCGCGTGAACCGCGTTCGGGCAAGATAATCCAACCCGACGAAATGGATCGCCATAACCAGCGCGAAAAGGATCGCTGGCGTCCCGCGCTGCATCGCGTAGACGCCGATGAGGTCGCCAATCAGGAAGTTGTAGACAGGAAAGGCAACGGCCATCAGCTTGATGGCAGCGGGCGCTTCGCGGAAGCTGATCCGGTCGGCGGGAAGGTGCAAGAAGCGCGCGCGGGCGAGGTGCGCGGCGTAAAACGTGATGAAGCCAACCAGCGCGAGAACGTAGGAATGTCCGACGATACAGCCTAGCCACCCGCTGGGCTCGCTCGCTGCCAGCACTTCGTGGCCAGAAGCGAGCTTCGGCAGCAGATTGACGAAGACATAGCTGACGGCAACTCCCGCCGACGCGGCGATCCACGGCACGCTGGTATCCGCCAGGAAACGCAGCCGATGTACCCGCAGATGCACAAGCGCGACTAGCGCAACGCCCACGAAGGAGACCGCATAGACCACGAGCGCATCCGTGTTCGCGTCCACTTCGGTGTCCTCTGGCCCGCGCCCGCAGGGGCGGCGCTGCGGCGTTCCGCGCCGAAAACCGCGGCGATGGCCCGATCATCAGGCGTTCAGGACAATTTCCGCTAAATCCGTTCGGTAGAATTGTTCGGATCGCAAGCGTTCGCGCCAGTTTCCAGCCCGACCGGCTTGCAGACGACCCGGGACCGCCGAAGTGACCGCCGTGCCGACACGGCTATCGGCCAGTTCGGCGGCGAGAAGCGGCACCGGGTCGTCGCATGTTGCGGCGAATCGTCGGGCGCGCCTACTGCCCCTGACCGAGAGAGAAGCCCGGCTCGCCGTCAAAGGTGAACAGCTGCTCCGTCTTGATGAAATCGACGCCGGCCTGGGCCAGATTGCGCAGCAAGTCCACGATCATCGTCTTGTTGAATTGACGTCCCTCTTCCACCAGGAAGCGGCAGCGCCAGTGGTCGGTGCAGAAGGTCTCTGGCAGCCCACCGGGCCAGACCTTCACGCCCCGGTTCGTAATCATGACCAGCTCGGCAAGCCCCTGTTCGGCGGCCTTCATCTTCGCGGCAAGCTCGTCGACGGGGCCGGCGAAATGCACGAAGACGTCGATCCCAACCAGTTCCTTGCGGATCGGCGCGCGCCGCTCGTAGGTCGGAATAGCGATAGGCCGCGCCTCCTTGTCATAGGTGGCTGCGGGCAGGGTCTCGGGCCGTTGGCCAAGGCGCTCGATCACCGCATCGGCAAACGCCGAAGTCCCCACCTTGGTCTGCGAGATGCCCTCCTTGAAGATGTCGTAGGTGTGAATGCCGTCCTCGATGGCCTTGAGCCAGGCGTTGTGCACGCGCTCGGCGACCTCGGGCTGGCCGATATGGACCATCATCATCACGCCCGCCAGCAACAGGCCCGATGGGTTCGCGACATCCTGCCCGGCCCGTCGCGGCGCGGAGCCGTGGATCGCCTCGAACATGGCGCAGTGCTCGCCGATATTCGCGGACGGGGCGAGGCCGACGGAGCCGGCGATCTGGGCGGCCACGTCGGAGAGCACGTCGCCGTACAGGTTGGGCATCACCACGACGTCGAATGCGCCCGGCGTGTCCGCCAGCTTGGCCGCGCCGATGTCAATGATCCAGTGCTCGTTCTCGAT
>CAYYSM010000206.1:0-5155 GCA_964474225.1 uncultured Hyphomicrobiaceae bacterium | reverse complement strand
TGATTCGTTGGTTGCGCTCGTTAACCGGGACTTCGATGACGAAGCCTGAAGCCGGGCGCGAGCGGTCCTATCAGGGACTGGGCGTTTCCGGCGGCGTGGTCATCGGCCCGCTGCATCGCTTGCGGGAAACCGCGGCGGCGCAGCGCGCATTCACCTCTGCCGAGGAAGAGACGCGCGTGTTGCAGGCGGCGCTGAACGCGGCTGGGGAGCAACTGGAGGCGCTGATCGCCCGGCAGGACGCGCTGGCCGGCGACATCCTTGAGTTCCAGCTTGCGCTGCTCGATGACGAGGAGATGCTCGGGCCGGTGTATCAGGCGATCAACGGCGGCGTGCCCTGCGACGACGCGTGGCGGCGGACGCTGGACGCGGAAATCGCCGAATACCGGAAAGACGGCAATGAGACGCTTGCGGCGCGCGCGGGCGATCTCGCCGATCTGCGCGACCGGGTGCTCCGCGTGCTTCAGGGCGAAAGCGTGGCCGAGGAGGCGGTCCCCGAAGGCGCGGTGGTCCTCGCCAGCGAACTGACGCCATCGGCCTTCCTCGATCTCGACTGGACGCGGATCGGCGGCGCGGCGACCCTCGGCGGCAGCCCGTCGAGCCATGTGGCGATCCTCGCGCGGGCGCGCGGCGTCAACTTTCTCGTGGGGCTGCAAGCCCAGCCAGAGGCGCTGACCAGCGGCGAGACGGCGGTGCTCGACGCTGAGGCAGGCACGCTCACGCTTGCGCCCAGCAGCGATACGCTCGCCAGCGCCCGCGCCCGGCTCGCGGCGGCCGACACGGAGCGCGCCGCAATCGAGGCGGTGCTCACGCGCCCGGCGGTCGCGGCAAACGGCGAGCGCGTGAAGGTGCTGGTCAATATCGACGAACCAGACCGTCTCGACGCGCTCTCACCAGAGCATTGCGATGGCGTCGGCTTGACGCGCACAGAGTTTCTGTTTCACGGCGGGCGCCTGCCCGACGAGGATGAGCAATTCGCGTTTTACCGCCGCCTGATCGCCTGGGCCGGCGGGCGGCCGGTCACGATCCGCACGCTTGACGCCGGCGGCGACAAGCCGATCCCCGGCGTGACCATCGACGGCGAGGCCAATCCGTTTCTCGGCGTGCGGGGCCTGCGGCTGTCGCTGGCGAAGCCGGACATCTTTCGCGTGCAGCTCCGGGCGCTTGCGCGCGCCGCGGCGCTCGGGCCGGTGAACGTCATGTTCCCGATGGTGACGGTGCCTGATGAACTCGCCACGGCCCGCGAAATGATGGCCGAGGCGGTCGCCGATCTGCGCCGCGCCGGAGCCGCCTGCGCGCTTCCGCGCATGGGCATCATGGTCGAGGTCCCCGCCGCCGCGCTGACCGCCCGGGCGTTTGACGCCGATTTCTACTCGATAGGCTCCAACGACCTGATCCAGTATGTTACCGCCTGCGCGCGCGACAGCGGAACGCTCGCCGGTCTGGCCGACGGGCTGAATCCGGCCGTCATGGAGCTGATCGGGCGCACCGTTGAGGCGGCAAGGGCGCGGGGGGTCGAGGTGAGCCTGTGCGGCGACATGGCGTCGAGCCCGGATCTCGCCGGTCCGCTTCTGGAGACGGGACTTCGCGCATTCAGCTGCGCGCCCGCGCAGATCGGGCCGGTGAAGCTGGCGATCAGCCGGTACACCGGCGAGGCCACAGGAAATTGAGTAAAACCATGCCCGACGGCGTGCCGGAAGCCCACGATGCCATCGCCGAATACAAGGCGCTGTTGCGCGCGTATATCGACCGGCGTCCCTCCGGCACGCGGCAGAAGCTCGCCGAGGCGTTCGGCACGCACAAGAGCTTCATCTCGCAGATCACGAATCCGAATTACCGTGTGCCGCTCCCGGCGCAGCACATCCCGGCGCTTTTCAAGGTGTGCCGCCTCAACGCGCAGGAACAGCGCGCCTTTCTCGAAGTCTACGCCCGCGCGCATCCGGGCCAGTATGGCGCGATCGAGGATCTGGCTCTGCTGGAAAAGGATGTCGTGCGCATCCCGTTACCCGAATTCGAGGACCCGGCGCTGCGCCAGCAGGTTGAGCACCTCATCAAGGATTTCGCGGAGCGTGTCGTCACGCTCGTGAAGGAAGCCGAAAAGAAGCCGTGAGACGACGACGCGGCCCGGAGACAAGCCAAGCTGACAGGGAGGAGCGCCATGAAAAAGCTGATGAACGAGGTCGACAACCTGCTGAGCGAGAGCCTGCGCGGCTTCGGCGCGGCGCACAGCGATATCGTCTCGGTCAATCTCGAACCGATGTACGTGACGCGCAAGGGCGGTCCGGCGCAGGGTAAGGTCGCGCTGGTTTCCGGCGGTGGCTCCGGGCACGAGCCGCTGCACGCCGGTTTCGTCGGCAAGGGGATGCTCGATGCGGCCTGTCCGGGCCAGATTTTCACTTCGCCGACGCCGGACCAGATGCTTGCGGCGGCGCAAGCGGTTAACGGCGGCGCTGGCATCCTGTTCATCGTCAAGAACTACTCCGGCGACGTGATGAACTTCGAGATGGCCGGCGAGATGGGCGACGGGCCGGCCGCGACCGTGCTGACGAATGACGATGTTGCCGTCGAAACCTCGCTGCACAGCCAGGGCCGTCGCGGCGTGGCCGCCACGGTCGTGGTCGAGAAGATGGTCGGCGCGGCAGCGGAGCGCGGCGCGGACCTGGCCGCCTGCAAGGCGCTGGGCGACCGGATCAACGCGGCCTCGGGGACGATGGGCGTGGCGCTCACAAGCTGCACGGTCCCATCCGCGGGCAAGCCGACCTTTGAACTCGGCGAGAACGAGATGGAGATCGGCATCGGCATCCACGGCGAGCCGGGCCGCCGGCGCGTGCCGATGATGCGCGCCGATCAGATCGCCGAGGAGGTCATCGGCGCGGTTTGCGAGGACATCAAGCCGAACGCCGGCGAAGAGGTGCTTTTGCTGGTGAACGGCATGGGCGGGTCGCCGCTGCTTGAACTCTACGGCATGTACGACGCCGCGCTGCGCCAGTGCGAGACGCGCGGTCTGACCGTGGCCCGCAGCCTGGTGGGCAACTACTGCACATCGCTGGAGATGGCCGGCTGCTCGATCACGCTGACCAAGCTCGACGATGAGATGAAGGCGATGTGGGATGCGCCGGTGCATACGGCGGCGCTGCGCTGGGGCGCTTGACGTCGGCGGGCGTCATTGGCGCGTTCTGCGTTCGGTGACGCCGCGGCCCGGCCGGTCAAGGCTGCGCCTCGATCGGGGCGCGGCTGCACGCTCGAATTGCGCCGCACAAAATCCACACTCTCACGTCATGGCTCCTGGCCAGTAGGACTGGTTCAGGAAGCAGTATCGATGAGCGTTGTCTGGTTACGATCTTCCGCGGCCGCCACGAGCGTTGCCGCCCTGGCGTTTCTGCATCTGTCCATCAGCGCGCCCGCCCTCCATGCGGAGAGCGGCTGCGAAAGCGCGGAGACCTTGGTAACGACCTGCGCCGACTGGCACAAAATGCATGAAAGTTTCCTTCAGGAGCGGAAGACCCGCGCCATCACGCTGGAGCCTGAGGACGGACAACTTTCCGGGCGTCTCAGCGGGCAGGCCTGGTCCGCGTCCAACGGCGATTTCCCTCTGTTAGCGGCGCCGGCGGGTCAGGCGGTCGAGATGCGAACCAGCCTGAGCAAATTCGGGGCTTATTACGCCCGCCAGGACGCGGAAAAGATCGCAAAGGTCGAGGACGCCGTGCCTGAGGGTATGGAATTGCCCGAGCCGGCAACCGCGCGCAGTAAGGCCATCGACGTTTGGAGCAGCATGAAGGTCGAGGGGCTTGTCCCCGGCAGTTCCCGCGAGGGGCTGATCAGCCACTTCGGCGCGGATTACACCATGAGCGATGATGTGCTGGTCGGCGCGTCGGTGGAGTTCGAGGAGCTGGAACAGGCAAGCGCCGCCGCCACCGCGGCCGGCCGGGCCTTCATGGTCGGGCCTTATATGGCGACGCGGCTGCACGACAACTTGCAGTTCGACGCGCGGCTGGCATGGGGCGAAGGCACGGACGCCGTCGATGCAGATGGCGCGGCAGCGCGTATCGAGACGGAACGCCGTCTCGCCAAGGCGCGCCTGGAAGGCGATTTTGACCTGGCTGGCTGGCGGGTGTCGTCCTCGGCGGCCTTCGTTCATGCGAGAGAGGTTCCGCAAGGTTGGGGCGAGGGCGTGACGACCAACACCCTCACGCTCGGGCCCGAGATGCGCCGCACCTTCCGCATCGAGGATGGCCCCATGATCGAGCCTTTCCTGCGCTATAGCAACAAGGCCGAAATCGACGCGGCTGAAAGCTTGTCCGAGCTGGATGCGCTGTCGTTCGAGGGCAGCGTGGGCGGCGGCGTGACCATCACCATGCCCGATGAATACCGCATCCAGGCGACGACCGAAGTCGAAAGCGGCGAGGCCGATACCGCGCCGAATGTGAGCGGGCGCGTGGAGATCACTGTGCCTGTGCGGTGAGCGGGCCGGCGCGGCGCTTCACGGGCGGGGCCGCGGCCAACGATGACGAACACCCGCCCGCCTTAACCATCTTGCCGCAATCCGCCGTGGTTGCCGGAACCAAACGTCTCTCCAGGCGTTTCAGGGCCATTGGTTTGCCAACCCGGAGAGCCCGATGCTTACCTGGATCATAGTTTTCCTCGTGCTCGCCGTTATTGCGGGAGTGCTCGGGTTTGGCGGCGTGGCCACGGCGTTTGCCGCAATCGCCGAAATCCTCTTCTACGTTTTCCTCGTCCTGCTGGTGATCTCGGTCGTCATGTACTTTGTAAGGGGCCGCGGCTCGCAGCGAATGTAGCGTGTCCGCATCGTCGAACCGGCAGTACGCGTCCACGGACCGGGACAAGTTGCCGGAAGACAGGGACGAGCAGAAATAAAGCTTCTCCCGCCTGCGCCGGAACCGCGCCCGATGACATCCGGGCGCGCTGCCCATGTCGTTGTGTTCCTGGAAAGCCATTTTCCAGGTCGAATGTGTTTTTCTCCCGCACATCTCAGAAGAATCCGGAAACCATCCCAGTCGATAGCGCGCCACACGGGGAACCAACGCTGTGGATGCGTGTTGAATAATGAGCAATCTTTGCATGAGCAGAGGTTTTTTCGAAAATCTAGAGCAGATTCAATTTAATCCAGATCATATCCGGATGCGGCGAAGTAGTTTGC
>CAYYSM010000205.1:0-5155 GCA_964474225.1 uncultured Hyphomicrobiaceae bacterium | reverse complement strand
TATTCGCCGCAATTGGGAATCCCCCAAATGAGTCAAGTTCAATGACCGTTGGTATAAGTGCCGAGGCTGCCGCCTTCCACCTGCGCGCTGACCTTCGGCACCTGCGTGCCCTTTTTTGTCGAGATATTGATGACGCCGGCCAGCGCATTCGCTCCGTAAATGCCGGACTGCGGCCCCCGGATCACCTCGATCCGCTCGATGTCCGTCGCGAGGAGCGTGGCGAAGTTAAAGTCGCCGAAGTCCAGCGAGTTCATCTCGACGCCATCGATGATGACTTTCACCTGATTGCCCTCAGCGCCGCGTACGCGCACCTGCGTGAGGCCCCCAACGCCGCCTGTTCGTCCTACGTCCAGCCCCGGCACCGTCCGCAGCGCATCGGCGGCATGCCTGATCTGACGGCGCTCAAGTTCCTCGCCGGTGATCACAGTTGTCGCGCTGCCCAGCGTCGCCGCATCGGTCGGCTCACCGCTCAAAGTTCCCCCTTCGATAATGATGCCTTCCAGTTGAACCGGCTCGACCTGTGCATGAGCAGGCGACGCAGCTCCGACCATTAGCGCGGCAATTGCCGCCGACATCAGCAGCGCATTGGAACGGCGGCCCTTTAGATCATTAACACTCTCAGCTTCGTTACGCGTCACATACGACATTTCAATTCCCCCATACGCATTGACTGAACACGATGAGGGGGCGCCGGGACAGCGACACACGTCGCCCGTGATGCCGAAAGCCCTGGCCTACGCAGGATGTACGGCGTCGGTGGCGCGCATGGCGCTATTTGACCGAGGTTTTGGTACTAGAACGTTTCGTCAGACTCCATCGGTGGCGCTCCATCATCTAAGAAGTGCCGCCACGACGGTAGTCCGCTTCATCACGCGCCCCGCATGACGAATGGGCGACATGCCGATGGCAGGTCTCCTGGCTCACGGCTCAAGCGCTTAACCTCACCTTCCCAACGCTTGATACACCAGCGTCAGTGGTTTTCGAGGTCAGCTCGCCGCTCACAGTTGCGGGGGCAGCCACGGCTTCATGATCGAGACCATGTCCGTGTTCCCTTTTCACCCACTATCGAAAATAGCAGGACCATCAGCGCGATGATTGAGCGCACATCTCCTTCCGATTGTCAAATGTGTGGCAGCTCGCAAAACCGCTCACGTTGCGTCGCAATTTGTTATCTTATAACATAACAAGAATACGAGCCGTTGGCAGGGTGACGGCGCCCGCATGCATGGCTTCAACGGTGAACAGAGCACAGAGGATTTCCGCCAACTGCCCCGGAAAGGAACAAGGGCGTCCGCACACACATGGAGGAAAAAAGCACGAATATGAAAGCGAAAGAGGACCGCTACAGACGGGACCACGAGCGTTGGCGGGCTGAACACGCAGAGGCGCTCGCAATATTGAGATCGGCAGAAGCGCAGATCCTGGCCCATGAGGCCCAGATACTTGCGCACGAGGCGCAACTCGTCAGGCATCCGGACCAGGCGGACAGCGACTGGGAAGATGTCAGCGCATCTGATTGTTCTGATACCGGCTTCGCCGCGGCGCACGAAGCTGCCGCGCCGCATCATCACAATCTGCTACGGGCAATCCGGGCGCTGAAGCCGCATCTGAATGGAGGGGCCCAAGCATGACGTCTGATCCTGATATTCGGCTTCCAGTCACGGTGCTCTCAGGGTTCCTGGGCGCAGGGAAAACCACGCTTCTGAACCGCGTTCTCAACAATCGTGAGGGGCGGCGCGTAGCGGTCATCGTTAACGACATGTCCGAAGTCAACATCGATGCTGACCTGGTCAGGGAAGGCGGCGCGGGCCTGAGCCATACCGATGAAACGCTCGTTGAAATGTCGAACGGCTGCATCTGCTGTACACTTCGTGACGACCTGCTCGCGGAGGTCCGTAAGCTGGCGAGCGAGGGACGGTTCGATTACCTGCTAATCGAATCGACAGGGGTCTCCGAGCCGCTTCCCGTGGCGACGACGTTCGAATTTCGCGATGAAAACGGTGAAAGTCTTTCGGACGTTGCCCGGCTGGACGCGATGGTGACTGTCGTCGACGCGGTGAACCTGCTGCGCGATTTTTCAAGCCATGATTTCCTGAGCGATCGCGGTGAGTCTGTGGGCGAAGGCGATGGCAGAACACTCGTGCACCTTCTCACCGACCAGATCGAGTTCGCGGATGTTGTCATCCTCAACAAGATCAGCGACGCGGGCGCGGGCCAGGTCGATGCCGCGCGCATAATCGTGCGCAGTCTGAATGCCGAGGCGCGCATCATCGAAACGGACTTCGCGACCGTGGATGCGGCAGACATCCTTGATACCGGCCTGTTCGATTTCGAAAAGGCGCACCAGCATCCCATGTGGGTCAAGGAGTTGTACGGCTTCGCGGATCATGTACCCGAAACTGACGAATACGGCATCCAGTCTTTCGTTTACAGGGCGCGCCGGCCGTTTCATCCGCGCAAGATCTATGAGCTGATCAACAGTTCGCTTCCGGGTGTGATCCGGGCGAAAGGCCATTTCTGGATCGCCAGCCGGCCGCAATGGGTGGTCGAGTTTTCGGTTGCCGGGGCGCTTTCCAGCGTCAAGCCACTCGGTCATTGGTGGGCTGCGGTGCCCAAGGAGCATTGGCCGGACAACGCCCATACGCGAGATGCCATGAAGCATCGCTGGTCAGAGCCGTTCGGTGACCGACGGCAGGAACTTGTCTTCATCGGGGCCGGTATTGATTGGCCGGCGCTTCGTGAAAAGCTCGATGCCTGTCTGATCCCGGAAGAGGATGGCGCGGATCTCCAGCTATTTGCGACCCTGGACGATCCGTTTCCGCAATGGGATAAAGCCGAGGCTGCTGCATGATGAGCGTGCCCGCCCATGACGCTGAGGATCCGGCGCTTACCACTACGGTCCGTATCGCCAAGGATCTCACCGAGTTGAGCGCGATTCATGAGCCGGGAACAGGCGTAGCCCTGTGGACTCGCGCCCTGCCGGCGAGCCTTCAATCCTGGCTCAACGGCCTGCCTGTTGAGCAGGTGCCGTCAACGCGGACCGTCATCAGGCCCAGTGCTGTGCCCGAGGCGGTTGATGTCGCCTTCAAGGCGGCCGGCACGCCCGAGGGCGCGGAACGCGACCGTCTGGCTGATGATATCACGCGGCTCGCCGAGGTATTCGCCGAGTTGATGGCGGTGCCCTATGTCAGGGTGCGCCTTGAGAACGTCCGTGATGACGCGTGTACGAAGTTTCATCATGATCGTGTCAATGCGCGCCTGATCTGCACGTACCGCGGGCCCGGGACACAGTACGGCCTCGCGAGTACCAATGGCGACCCCACGACTATCCACGACGTCCCCGCCGGTGTGCCGGCAATATTCCGTGGCGCGCTTTCGCCCGCTGCTGATCAGTTGCCGGTCGTTCACCGGTCGCCAGCGATCGCGGGCACGGGCAGGACACGTCTGGTGCTTGTCATCGACCCGGTTGCAGATCTCAGTGAGGGGTAATAGTCCGGCCGATGGCGATGGCCTCGCGCAGATTTCTGTTGCCTGCTCCATCCATTCCCATTCTCATGATGATCGAGGGGTCAGGAGAGCATTGAGCCAGATAACATCCTTCTCTGGAATAGTTATCAATTCGGAGCACAAGGGAGGAGCCACGTCTTTATGCGCGAGCGAACATTTACAAAAATGTCAGGATTTTTTATATCGTACATGTATAGAATTCTTGTAATCAGCCTGCTGATCATACCCTTACTTTCCAATTCTGCGTACGCTGATACGAGCCCAAATGTGCAGGAGAAAAAACTCGTTTTGGAGCTCAACGCGCTTGAAAACACGGCCTCAGGATGCCGCCTGACTTTTGTTTTCGAAAATCAGCTCGATACCGCGCTAAAACAGTTGCGTTTTGAGTTGGCATTATTCGATCCGAACAGTCGAGTGAGTTCCGTCATCATCCTCGATGCCGGCGCACTGCCGCAAGGCAAGACGCGCGTGAAGCGTTTTAATCTTCCCGATCTCAGTTGTTCGGATGTATCGCGTGTTCTGCTGAATGATATAACGGAGTGCAAGGGGCAGGCGCTCACAGCGGCCAAATGCCTTTCGCAAGTCGACATCTCGTCGCGTAGCAACGTCGAGTTTTTATTCTAGGGCTAGTCACCAAGTATGGTGTTCTCGTTGACTCAAGAGGCTTGGGCGCAAACCACGCGGGTAACGGACCCTTCGCAGTCCGCCGAGACGGCACCCGTCGCGCAACCTATTGTGGCGCAGACCGAGGAGCTGGACGATGATGGTGGCACCCTCTTGTCTGATATCGATTTCAACGCGTTTCGCGAACTTGTCGATGTTGGTGGCCCGGTTACCGTCATCCTGCTACTCATGTCGATCGTGACGCTCACCGTGATACTCGCTAAGCTCTGGCAGTTTCATCGCGCCGGTGTGGGGCGCAGACGTGGGCTGGCCGATTCGATCGATCTCTGGATCGCCGGTGACGGCCCATCTGCGCTCGCTCGGCTTGAGGCCGGCTCAACACCCGCCGCGCGCGTCGCCGCACACGCGATGAGCGGGCTGAACACGGGCTTACCCGAACCGCAAGTACGCGAGGATGTCGAGCGTATGGCCTTGAGCGAGTTGTCGCATCTACGCGCGTATCTGAGGGTCATCGAAGCCACCGTGCAAACGGCGCCTCTTTTGGGATTGTTCGGCACCGTGCTCGGGATGATCGCGTCGTTCCAGGCGTTGGAGGGCGCAGGAGCACAGGCGGATCCGGCGGTTCTGGCAGGCGGTATCTGGGTGGCGCTGCTCACGACCGCCATCGGGCTGGCCATTGCCATTCCTTCAGCCCTCGTGCTCACTTGGTTTCAGGGGCGAATTGACCGCGAACAGGACACGATCGAGGACGCCACGACCAGCATTTTCACTCGCCGGCTCACGCCGAACTCCGAGGACATGACACAGACCGGGCCGTCCGTCCAGCCGCGCCCGCGCGCGCAACATGAGACCTCGGAGGCGATTTGAGAGTGAAGCTTCAGCGTCATCGCAGCCTGAGTACACGCATCGCACTGACGCCACTGATCGACGTTGTTTTCCTGCTCCTCGTATTTTTCATGCTGGCATCGACCTGGACACCTCGAACTACCCTGAGTTTCCGGCGTCATGGCTGCGGCGCGGCGCA
>CAYYSM010000204.1:0-5234 GCA_964474225.1 uncultured Hyphomicrobiaceae bacterium | reverse complement strand
GCTCTCGTCGATGTCGACGTGCTTGATCTCGACGTTGGAGACCTTGATGCCCCAGGCGTCGGTCTGCTCGTCCAGGATTTTCTGGATGTCGGCGTTCAACTTGTCGCGTTCGGCCAGCATCTCGTCGAGTTCGTGCTTGCCCAGAACCGAGCGCAGGGTCGTTTGCGCAAGCTGGCTGGTGGCCTTCATGAAGTTCTCGACGTTGATGATCGCCTTTTCCGCGTCGACGATGCGGAAATAGAGCACCGCGTTGACCTTCACCGAGACGTTGTCGCGCGAAATCACGTCCTGGGATGGCACGTCCTCGGTGTAGATGCGCATGTCGGTTTTCACCATCTGCTGGATGATCGGGATGATGATGATCAGGCCCGGCCCGGCGACGCGGGTGTAGCGGCCAAGAGTGAACACCACGCCGCGCTCATACTCGCGCAGGATCTTGATCGCGGAGCTGAGCAGGAAGATGATGAGGCCGGCAAGCACCAGGATTGCGACGGCGTCGATCTGTAGAAATTCCATGGGGTGGCTCCTTTAATGAGCAATCTGAAAGATTAACGAATATCGGTTAGCTCGCGCTGCGCGCACGCTCTTGCACATCGACGACCAATGTCAGCCCATCAATCTGCTTGACCTCCACCTTGTCGCCCGGCTTGACGTCGATGTTGCCGCGCGCGTGCCAGCGATCGCCCTGCGCGCGCACATAGCCTTCGCCGTTCGCCCATTCCAGCACCTCTGCGGGTTCACCGACATAGGGGTTCGGCCCGGCGGTGACTTTGCGCGTCTGCGAGCGCCACGCGTAGCCCAGCACAACGACGAGGAGCAAGCCGCTGACGATCGCGGTGCCCGCGATCACGCCTGTGGATAGCTGATACTCCGGCACGTCGGTGTCGATCAGGAAAAACGAGCCGATGACGAAGGCGGCCAGCCCGCCGAAGCCCAATATCCCGAAAGACGGGGTCAGCGCCTCCGCGACCATGAACGCCAGCCCGAGCAGAACGAGCGTCAGTCCGGCATAGTCCAGCGGCAGCTGGTTGAGCGAATACAGACCGATGACAAGGGAGATGACGCCGATGACGCCGGGACCGATGGTGCCGGGATTGGCGAACTCGAAGATCAGCCCGTAGATGCCGATCAGCATGAATATGAAGGCGACGTTCGGGTTCGCCAGAACACCCAGGATTTTGGTGAGCGTGCTCGGTTCGAAGGTCTCAAGCTGGATGCCCTCGGTGTCGAGCGTACGCTCGGCCCCGCCGATCTCGACCGTGCGGCCGTCCACCTGTTCCATCAGGTCGGTGATGCTGGTGGCGACGATCTCGATCACGTTTTTTTCGAGCGCTTCGCTCGCAGAGATGCTGGCCGCCTGCCGCACGGCCTGCTCCGCCCATTCCGCGTTGCGCCCGCGCAGTTCGGCAAGGCTGCGGATGAAGGCCACCGCGTCGTTCACGGCCTTGGCGCTGGCCGCATCTTCGGGCTGGCTTGGGCTTTCGGACTGGTTTTCGCCATCGGAGCCTTCTCCGTCCGCGCTCTCGCCGCCTTCGCCGTCTGTGCCGTCGCCCTGGTCGCCGCCGTCGCCTTGATCGCCGCCGTCCTGATCCTGCGGTTCCGAACCTGGCAGGCCGGGCGCCCCGCCCATCTGGACCGGGGTGGCCGCGCCTATGTTCGTGCCGGGCGCCATCGCGGCGACATGGGTGGCGTACATGATGTATGTGCCCGCGCTGGCCGCGCGCGCGCCGGACGGCGCCACGTAGCCGATGACGGGGACAGGCGCGCCAGTGATCGTCCGGATGATGTCACGGGTGCTGGTGACGAGGCCGCCCGGCGTGTCGATGCGCAGGACCGCGAGCGTTGCCCCGCGGTTCTCGGCTTCTGCCAGCCCGTTTTCGATCAACCGCGTCGTGGCGGGACCGATCGCGCCGTCGATTTCGATGACGAGGCCGCGCTTGATCGAAAAGGTTTCGGCATCGTCCTGCGCCCGCGTGTCCAGCATCGACGCGAAGAGCAGCGCGGCGCCAACAGCCATACAGGTGAGGGCCAGCACGCGGAGGGTCGTGCGGGGCTTGCGCATGTGTCTCTCCCGATCCTTCGGGCGGCGGTTATCAGCGGATCATCGCGCGCCGCATGGCCGGGAGTGTATGGGAGGGTGAGCGTTTAAGCAACGCGCCGCGCCGGGTGCAATTACCGCACCCGGAACGCAGCCGCCAGCAGGTCCGAGGGGCGCGCTAGAGCGCGAGATACTGCTGGCGCAGCTCTTCGCTGTCGATCACCTCCTGCGCCGAGCCATCGAAGACAATCTGCCCCATGTCGAGGATGATGCATCGGTCGGCGAGATGCAGCGCGGCGATGGCGTTCTGCTCCACGATGATCGTGGTGATGCCGAGCTTCTTGATGTCTTCGAGGATGCGCTCGATCTCCTGCACGATCACCGGGGCGAGACCTTCGTAAGGCTCGTCCAGCAGCAGCAGCTTGATGTCCTGCGCGAGCGCCCGGGCGATTGCCAGCATCTGCTGTTCGCCGCCGGAGAGCGTCACGCCTTCTTGCCAGCGGCGCTCGCCAAGGCGCGGGAAGCTCTCGTAAATGCGCTCGAAGCTCCAGCCGTGCGGCGCGGAGATCGTCGCCAGCTTGAGGTTTTCCTCCACCGTCAGGCCGGGGATGATGCGCCGATCCTCCGGCACCAAGGCCACGCCCCTGCGAGAGGCCTCATGCGCGGGCATCTCGTGGAGCGGATCGTGATCCAGCCAGATTTCGCCGTGCTTCAGCTGCGGGCTGTCGAGCCGAGCGATGGTGCGCAGCGTCGAGGTTTTGCCCGCGCCGTTGCGGCCCAGCAGCGCCAGAATCTCGCCCTCGCGGATGTCGAAGCTCACCCCTTGCACGATGTAGCTTTCGCCGTAGTAGGCGTGCATTTCCCACGCCGAGAAGAAGGCGCGCTGGCCGCCTTGCGACCTGACCGGCTCCACGGCCGGGGCATGCGGCTTGCTGAATTCGACGCCAAGCTGCGCCTTTTGCTCACTCATAAATGCGCTCCTCCGAGATAGGCTTCCTGCACTTTCGGGTCGCCTTTGATGGCGGTCGGCTCGCCCTCGACGAGGACAGTTCCCTGCGCCATCACGGAAATCTTGTGCGCCAGGGAGAAGACGACATGCATGTCGTGCTCGATGACGACCTTGGTGATGCCGCGTTCGCCGATGCGCTTGAGCAGGTCGATGGTCGCGTTGGTGTCGGCGCGGGACATGCCGGCCGTCGGCTCGTCAAGCAGCAGCAGCTTCGGGTGCTGAACGAGGCACATGGCCAATTCCAGCCGGCGCTTGTCGCCGCGCGACAGGCTGGAGGCGGTCAGGTCCTTGAACTTGTAAAGACCAACCTCTTCGAGCACATGCTGCGCTTCCTCAATCACTTCGGTTTCGTGATCGGTGCGTTGCCAGGCATGGAAGTGGAAAGCGCCGTTGCGCTGCGCCAGCGCCGGAACGATGACGTTATCGATCAGCGACAGATCGGGGAAGATTTCCGGCGTCTGGAACACGCGCGAAACGCCGAGCTGGTTGATCTCATGGGGACGCAAGCCCAACACGGACTCCCCGTTGAACATCACGCTCCCGGTATCCGGCAAGAGCCGGCCGACCATGCAGTTCAGCAGCGTCGATTTGCCCGCGCCGTTCGGCCCGATGATGGCATGGACGCTGCCCGCCTCGACGCTGAGATTGACGTCGCGCAGGGCCTGCACGCCGCCGAAGTTCTTGTTCACGTCCCTGACTTCGAGAGTCGCCACGGAACCGCCTCCCTACTCTGCCGGCTGCGCTTGCGCCGACGGCGCGCGTTCGCTCTGGTCTTTGTCCGGCGGCCGGCGGAACATATTCGCCAACCGGCCGAAGCCTTCCATCAGGCCGCCCGGCAGGAAGATCACCACGAGCATGAACATCACGCCGAGCGTCATGAGCCAGCCGTCGCCCACGAAAAGCTGCGCGACCGCCACCGCCGCGTCTTGCAAACCGTCGGGAAGGAAGCCGAACATGGCATTGAGGTCGGTCTCGTTCAGGCGTGAAAAGATATTCTCGAAGTATTTGATCATGCCCGCGCCGAGCACCGGCCCCAGCAGCGTTCCAGCCCCGCCGAGGATGGTCATGAGCACGACCTCGCCGCTGGCGGTCCAAAACATTCGGTCAGCGCCCGCGAGCGGATCCACCGCCACCATCAGGCCGCCCGCCAACCCCGCATACATGCCGGAAATCACGAAGACGACCAGCATGTAAGGCTTCGTGTTGATGCCGACATAGTTCAGCCGGGTCTGGTTGGACTTGACGGCGCGCAGCGTCATGCCGAAGGGCGACCGGAAGATGCGGATCGAAATGTAAAAGGCGATCAGCATCATCAGGGCGCAGAAGTAGTAGCCGAAATTGAAGGTGAAGGCCCAGCCGCCCAGGGCCAGTTCAAATCCGTCCCGCATCGTGATCCCGAACACGTTGGCCGGCGGGATCGTGGAGGCGTCGCTGGCGCCCTCAAGGATGCGTGGATCGGCAAGGGAGAGCTGGAGCCCCGTCTCGCCCGCCGTGATCGGCGTAAGCACCGAATAGGCGAGCGCGAATGACATCTGCGCGAAGGCCAGCGTCAGAATGGCGAAGTAGATGCCCGCGCGCCGGAGGCAGACGTACCCGATCACCACGGCGAACAGACCGGCGACGATGATCGAGGCAGCGATCGCCGGCAACACGTTCACCGTCAGCAGCTTCATCATCCACACGCCGGCGTAGGACCCCACGCCAAGGAACGCGGCGTGGCCGAAAGACAGGTAGCCTGTCAGGCCGAACAGCAGATTGAAGCCGATTGCGAAGATCCCGAAGATCACGAAGCGCTGCATCAAGTCGGGATAGCCGGCATTGAACCGCGCCATACCCGAGTCAGCCGGAAACGGGTTGAGGAGGAAGGGCGCCAGAATGGCGAGCGCCGCCACGAAGAGAAACAGATAAAGGTCCTTGCGCTGCAGTCCGAGCATGGTCTCACTCCTCCATTACGCCCTTTTGGCCCATCAGGCCGCGCGGACGCACGAGCAGCACGATGATCGCGACGAGATAGATGATGATCTGGTTGATGCCTGGAATCAGGTCGATCACGGCGCTCATCGAGGCGAAGCTTTCGAGGATGCCGAGCAGGAAGCCTGCGGCCACGGCGCCTGGCAGGCTGCCCATTCCGCCAACCACCACGACGACGAAGCTTAGGACGAGGAAGTTCATCCCCATATTGTAGTT
>CAYYSM010000203.1:0-5284 GCA_964474225.1 uncultured Hyphomicrobiaceae bacterium | reverse complement strand
TCTCGCGGTTCAGGCTGCGCGACAGCGCGGCGATCGCTTCGCAGCCCGAGCCTTCATTCAGATGGTAATCCGCAAAAATGATATGGGGCGTGATGTTCTGCGCGTGAAGCGCAACGGCGGCCTCGTTCGCGTCAAGCGCCGTGAGGACCTCGCAGCCCCAGCTTGTGAGCAGCACGTCCATACCTTCGAGGATCGCTGCCTCGTTGTCGATGCACAGCACGCGCACGCCTTGCATGTCCCCGATCTGGCGCGGCGCTTCGGCGACCGGGCGCGCGCGAACCAGGTCGGCTTCGGCGACCGGCACCGTGACCGAGAACACCGAGCCGCGGCCCGGATGCGATTTCAGCTTGATCGGGTGGGAGAGCACCCGGCCCATGCGCTCGACGATCGACAGGCCCAAGCCCAGCCCTTGCACGGTCGCGGCGTGCTGGTCGAGCCGCAGGAACTCCTTGAAGACCAGCGACTGCTGCGCCGAAGGAATGCCCGGGCCGGTGTCATGCACCTCCAGGCGCACCGTTTCGCCATCGCGGCGGCTGCCGACCAGAACGCGGCCATGTTCGGTATATTTGATCGCGTTGGAGAGCAGGTTTTGCAGGATGCGCCGCAAAAGCCGCGCGTCGGACCTCACCCACAGCGTCGAGGGCATGATGACCAGCTTCAGCCCGCGCTCCTCGGCCAGCGGCGCGAATTCAAGCTGGAGCTGCTTGAGCAGGTCGTGGACCGAGACCGCGCCCAATTCCGGCCGCAGCGCGCCGGTGTCGAGCCGGGAGATGTCCAGCAGCGTGTTCAGGATGTCCTCCACGGCCGTGAGTGCCGCGTCGATGTTTCCGGCCAGCCGCCCGGAGTTGCCATCCATGTCGCGCTCAACGAGGCTGGTCGCATAAAGCCGCGCGGCGTTCAGCGGCTGCAGGATGTCGTGGCTCGCCGCGGCGAGGAAGCGCGTCTTGTCAAGATTGGCCTCGTCGGCGCGCGCCTTGGCCTCCTTGAGCGCCTCGTTCAGCTTGGTCAGCTCGGCGGTGCGCGCCTTCACCCGATGCTCAAGCTCGGCCTTGGAGCGCTCCAGCGCCTCCGCCGCCGCCACGCGGTCGGAGATGTCGGTCATCGAGGTGACGATGCCGCCCTGGGGCATGGCATTCGTGCGCACCTCGATCACGCGCTGGTCGTTGTGCAGCCGCTCCTGGAAGGTCTCCATCGTCACGACAAAGCGCTTGAGACGGTCCGCGACGATGCTTTCGGTTTCGCCGGGGCCGAGATCGCCGGACTGGGCCATCACCCGCACGATCTGGTCGAGCGGCACGCCGACCTGTCCCACCTCGGGCGGCAGACCCAGTACCTCGCGGAACTGCCGGTTCCAGCAGATCAGCCGCATGTCCTTGTCGAACACGGCGATGCCCTGGCGCACCTGATCGAGCGCCTGCTGGAGCAGATCGCGGTTGTACTGGATCGCCTCGGAGGCATCGTCCAGCAGCTTCAGCGCAGAGGTGCTGCCGACGTCATGCCGGCGCAGAGCCAGCGAGAACACCAGCCGCGAGGAGGCCGCGCCGATCGCGCTGGCCAGCAGCTTTTCGGAGTAGCGCACCCAGTGGATGTCGGCGACGGTGTCCTCGGACAGCGGCGCGCCGCGACGCCGGGCGTAATCCTCGAAGCAGCGCGTCGTGCGCTCATCGCCCAGATAGCGCGCCACCGTGGCGTGCAGGTCGGCGACCTTCACCTTTTCACGCCATGGCCGCAGGCCGTGCGCTGGCGCGCTGGGGCGCTCGTCGATGAAGCGGGTCGCCTGCAGGCGCTCGATCGGCTCCGGCGGGCGCAAGAGCGAGATCGACACATAAGCGATGACGTTGAAGATCAGGCTCCAGAACACGCCGTGGGTCAGGGGCTCGAAGCTCATATTGAACAGCATTTGCGGCCGCAGGAGGCTGATGCCGAACGGGCCGCTTTCGATCAGCTCCGGCCCGATCACCCCGGCCTTCGCCAGGAAGGGGAGCAGCAGCGTGTAGGACCACACCAGAAAGCCCGCGAAGATGCCCGCGAGCGCCCCCCGCGCCGTCGCCCCGCGCCACATCAGCCCCCCGAAGAAGGCGGGCGCAAGCTGCGCAATCGCCGCGAAGGACAGCAGGCCGATATCCGCTAGCCCGGATGAGCCGCCGATCATCCGGTAGAAGACATAGGTCAGCAGCATGATCGCGAAGATCGCGCCGCGCCGGACATGCAGCAGCACCTTGCCCATGTCCCGCCGGTCGAACACCTTGTCCTTGCGCCGCTGCAGGATCAGCGGGACGATCAGATCGTTGCAGATCATGATCGCCAGCGCCACGGAGGCCACGATGACCATCGCGGTGGCCGCTGACAGCCCGCCGACGAAGGCGATCATGGCGATGGTGTTCGCGCCCTCCGACAGCGGCAGCGACAGCAGATACATGTCCGCGTTGGTGTTGCCTGGCCCGAAGGTTAGCAGCCCGGCGATGGCGACCGGTACGACGAACAGATTGATCAGCACCAGATAAAGCGGGAACAGCCAGACGGCGCGGTTCACCTCGTTGGGCGTGTTGTTCTCCACGACCATGACGTGGAATTGCCGCGGCAGGAGGATGATGCAAACGGCGCTCAGCAGCGTGATGGTCATCCAGGCCCCGCCGTTAAAGCCCCGACTGAACAGCTCCGAGACCTGCGGATCAGTGGCCGCGCGGTCGAGCAGCGGGCCAAGGCCGCCCATCATGGCGAAGGTGATGTAGGCGCCGACGATAATGAAGGCGACGAGCTTGACGACCGACTCCATCGCGATCGCCAGCATCAGCCCTTCCTGGTGCTCCGTCGCATCGATGTGGCGCGTGCCGAACAGGATGGCGAAGACGGCCATCAGCGCCGCGATGATAAAGGCGATGTCAACGTGATCGGGCGGCCAACTGCCCTCTGTCAGTGGGTCAGGGCCGAGCATGGTCTTGACCGAGACCGAAACCGCTTCGAGTTGCAGCGACAGATAGGGCAGGGTGCCCATGACGATCAGCACGGTGACGACCGCGGCCAGCGGCGCGCTCTTGCCGTAGCGCGCGGACAGGAAGTCGGCGACCGAGGTGATGTTCTGGCTCTTGGCGATGCGTATGATGCGGCTGATCAGCGGCGCGCCGAGAATGAGCACGAGGATCGGGCCCACATAGACGGGAAGGAAGTCGAGCCCGGTGCGCGCGGACAGGCCGATGCTGCCGAAGAAGGTCCACGAGGTGCAGTAGACGGCCAGCGACAGCGCGTAGATCGTCGGGCGGTCGCGCCGGGCCGGCCGTTTCGCGGCCAGATGGTCGCCGTAGTAGGCAACCGCGAAGAGGATGCCTAAATAAACGGTGGCGGCGGCGACGATGATCCAGCCGTCGAGCATGGCGGTCCCGGGGTGGGCGCGCCGCAAAAGCTGCGGCGGCACAAACGCTTACTGTTAAATCATAAGCTTACAGGGCCAGCCGCCGCTTTGAAAACACCGATTTTCGGGCTGGGCTGCTAGCCCTGATTTGCCAGCGCCCAGACCACGCGCACGCGCACCTTGATTTCGGTCTCGCCGGCCTCGATCGGCACATCGCCCTCGGCCTGCGCGGCCATCGCGCGGAAGCGCGGCTCCGGCCCGCCGTCCTGGGTAACTTCCTCGATCTTGAGGACTTCGCCTACGGAGGTGCCGGCGGCCTCAGCGTAAAGCTCCGCGCGCTGTCGGGCCGTCTCGATCGCCTGAACGCGGGCCTTGTCCATCAGCGCCTCCGGCTCGCTGACCGAGAAGCTGATTCCGCCGATCTGGTTGGAGCCGAAGCTGACGACCTTGTCGAGCACCTCGCCCAGCCGGCCGATCTCGCGCACGGTGATGCGGATCGAGTTGACCACGCGGTAGCCGGAGATGACCGAGGGCTTGCCGTCGTCGAAATGCTGATAGCGCGGGTGGACGGAGAAATTCGTTGTCTGAATGTCCTTGGCGGCGATGTCTTTTTCCTTCAGCGCCTCGATCACCTGGGCCATCGACTCGTTATTGCCGTCCAGGGCGCTGCGGGCGTTTTCGGCCTCGCTGACGACGCCCACGGTGATGTGCGCCGTGTCGGGGCGGACGTTGACGCTGCCCGTGGCGCTGAGCGATAGGGTGCGCTGTTCGGCATCGACCGACTGCGCGGCGGCACGCGACGGCTCGTTGACGGCGGCCACGGCAAAAACGAGGGCGACAACGGCGAAAACGACTGAACTGCGGGTGAACATGAGGGCCTTCCGTATTGACAATCTGCCTGTTGGCGCGCGCCGCGCATGTGCCGGATTGATGCGGTCGCGCCCGTTGCGAAAAACGGTGTCTACGGTTAGCGCATAGGACAAAATTGCTATAGAGTCGAGCGCCTGCCGACAGGGGGCCCGTAGCTCAACTGGTTAGAGCCGACGGCTCATAACCGTCTGGTTGCAGGTTCGAGTCCTGCCGGGCCCACCATTCCGCAGTGTCTATGTAAAGCATGATTCGGCTGCATTTTTCCGGACAGCCTGATTTGCGCTTATATTCGTGAGTTCTTTAACATATCGATAATTCAGTAAAATTCGGGTTTGAGTTACGTTAGGTATATTTTTGTGAAATTATCATGGTACGTCTTGATTTATATTCCGTAATTTCAAGTGAAGTCTGGAGAACAATTTATGCCGCAGCCTGACATTGAACAATACATTCAATACTTTGATAAATTCGACATGACATACGAGCAGAAAGTCGAATACATTTATTCGCTTTGGGGCATAGCTGAGGCGTTTGCCGACTGGGCGTTCGGCATTCATCCCTTACAGCAGGTTTCCAAATCCGAACCGCCGAGCATGAGCGATGAGGTCCGTGCAAGGGTTGCGCAGGTTATTGACAAACAATGATCATGTCCTTTCCCAGACTGCACGCCAGTTCCGGTATTCGCTTGGGCGGATTGTCTTTGCTGTTCCGGGATTGGCACTTTGATGCAGGGAGCCGCTGGATTTGCGTGTTTCCTTACTTTTTTCGCCTTGGCTTATGCGTGCCGATGAGATCGGCCAAAATGTCTCTGGCTTCGGTCGGCAGGCGTTCGCGCCCGTCCTCCAGCTTTTCCCGCCAGCGGGGACCGGTTTCCCATGCTGTATGCCACGCACCGGCCAGTTCTCTTGGCCGTCTGGTCGCCAAAGCTTCGATTAGCGTCGAGGCCTGCAAAATGTCTTTCGCCGACTTCGCCTGCGCGTCCCTGTCGGCGGCAACGATCAGTTTGTGAACCGCATATCTCTCCGCGCGCGGAATACTCACCGGGACGCCGCCCTTGTAAAGCAG
>CAYYSM010000202.1:1985-5293 GCA_964474225.1 uncultured Hyphomicrobiaceae bacterium | reverse complement strand
TGATCGGCCCGGCGATCCTGATCTCGATCATCGGCTTCGTGGAATCGATCTCGGTGGCGCAGACGCTCGCGGCGAAGAAGCGCCAGCGTATTGACCCGGATCAGGAGCTGATCGGGCTGGGCGCGGCCAATGTCGGCGCGGCGTTCACCGGCGGTTATCCCGTCACCGGCGGCTTCGCGCGGTCGGTGGTGAACTTCGACGCGGGCGCGGAGACCCCGGCGGCGGGCGCGTTCACGGCCGTCGGGCTGGCGATCGCGGCGATGGCGCTCACCCCGCTGATCTATTACCTGCCGACCGCGACGCTGGCGGCGACCATCATCGTCGCGGTGCTCTCGCTGGTCGACCTTGGCATCCTCAAGCGCGCCTGGGACTACTCGAAAGCCGACTTCGCCGCCGTCAGCGCGACCATACTCGTGACGCTGGGTTTCGGGGTCGAGCTGGGCGTGACCACCGGCGTGGTGCTCTCTATCCTCATCCATCTCTACAAGACCTCGCGCCCGCACATGGCCGTCGTCGGCCGCGTGCCCGGCACCGAGCATTACCGCAACGTGCTGCGCCACGATGTCATCACCGACCCGCACATCCTCACCGTGCGCGTGGATGAAAGCCTGTATTTCGCTAATGCCCGCTATCTGGAGGACCGGATCTACGACATGGTCGCGCAGCGCGAAGATCTGCGCCACGTCATCCTGATGTGCCCGGCCGTCAACGAGGTGGACATGAGCGCGCTGGAATCGCTGGAGGCAATCAACGAGCGGCTCGCGGCGCTCGGCGTGCAGTTTCACCTCAGCGAGGTCAAGGGACCGGTGATGGACCGGCTGCAAAGCACGCATTTCCTGGAGCATCTGACCGGCGAGGTGTTCCTGTCTCAGCATCAGGCGATGCGCGAACTCAGCGCGCATGGGGCCGAAGCGGAGGCGGCCGAAGCCCTCTCCAGCCAGCGCGCGTGACTTTCGGCAATCCCTAACACGCGGACGCGCCTGCCCGCGCGCATGCGGCGAATTGCGCGCCCTCTTACTTGCAAATAATTCGCATTTGCATTGACAGTCCGCCGCGCCCTGCGTAACTCTCCAATAGGCGGCCGTTCCGCGCCGCGCTGGCTTGGAGAGGGGTTATGAGGCTGTTTCGACGCGGATTTCTTGCGGTTTCCGGTCTTGTTCTCGTTTTCGCTGTTCTCAGTGGCGCGGCGCGCGCCGACGATGCGCCGCTCAAGGTCGTCGCCACAACAGGCATGATCGCGGATTCCGCGCGCCAGGTCGGCGGCGATCTCGTGGAGGTTCAGGCGCTGATGGGCCCTGGCGTCGACCCGCACGCCTACCGCCAGACCCGTTCAGATATCGTCGCCATGACAAACGCCGATCTGGTCCTCTGGAACGGCTTCTACCTGGAAGCGCAGATGGAGGACTTCCTGCTTGAGCTGGCGCAGGAGCAGCCGGTTGTGCCAGTCGCAGAGGCGCTGCCAGAGAACCTGCTGATCGGCTCGGAGGATTATGAGGGCCGCTATGACCCGCATGTCTGGATGAACCCGAACCTCTGGTCGCGCGTCGTGCTCAATATCCGCGACGCAATGATCGAGGTGCGTCCCGAGGCCGCTGAGACCTTCACCGCCAACGCCAACGCCTATCTTGAGGAGCTTCGCGCGCTGACGCGCTACGCCACCGACGTTCTGGCCTCCGTTCCGGTCGAGAGCCGCGTGCTGCTGTCCGCCCACGACGCTTTCAACTACTTCGGCAACGCATACGGCTTCGAGGTGGTCGGCATCCAGGGCATCTCGACCGAGTCCGAAGCTGGCCTCCAGCGGATCGCCGAACTGGTCGACATGCTGGTCGAACGCGACATCCGCGCCGTATTCGTGGAGACCACCGTTGCCGATCGCAACATCCGCGCGCTGATCGAGGGCGCGGCGGCCGAGGGCCACGAGGTGGTCATCGGCGGCGAGCTTTTCTCTGACGCGATGGGCGAGCCCGGCACCTACGAGGGCACGTATATCGGCATGATCGACCACAACGCCACAACCGTCACCCGCGCGCTCGGCGGCGATGCGCCGGAGGGCGGCATGAACAACAGGCTGGGGAGTTAGAGCATGTATCTTCCATCGCTCGACATCGCCGCGGAAGACGGACGGGTGGTCAGCCCGTCCATTCCCGAGAATGCGCCGCTGGCCGTGCGCGGCCTTACCGTGTCCTACGGCGACAAGCCAGCCGTGTTCTCGGTCGATGCGACCTTCGAGGCCGAAAAGCTGACCGCGATCGTCGGGCCCAATGGCGCGGGCAAATCGACGTTGCTCAAAGCCAGCCTCGGCGTGGTGAAGCCGCTTTCCGGCAGCGTGTTGGCGTTCGGCAAACCACTGGAGAAGGCGCGCCGCCGCATCGCCTACGTGCCGCAGCGCGCCAGCGTGGACTGGGACTTCCCCGCGCGGGTCATCGACGTGGTGCTCATGGGCCAGTACCGCGAACTCGGCCTGCTCGGGCGCATCAAGCCCGCGCACAAGCGCCACGCGCTCGAATGCCTCGACCGGGTTGGCATGGCCGACTTCACCGACCGCCAGATCGGCCAGCTCTCCGGCGGGCAGCAGCAGCGGGTGTTCCTCGCCCGCGCGCTGGCGCAAGACGCCGATCTCTACCTGCTGGATGAGCCGTTTGCGGGTGTGGACGCGGCGACGGAAAAGGCCATCATTCAGGTGCTCAAGGAGCTGAAGCGGGCGCGCAAGTCGCTGGTCTGCGTGCATCACGACCTCGCGACGGTGACCGACTATTTCGACAATGTGCTGCTCATCAACGTGCGCAAGATCGCCGAGGGCCCGGTCGCCACGGCCTTCACCTCCGAAAACCTTCAGGCGACCTACGGCGGGCGGCTGGCGACCCCGCATATCGACCAGCTCAAACTGGAGACGGCCTAGCCTTGGAGACACTCGTTGACGCGCTCCTGCTGAGCGCAGGCTATAACGCGGCTCTCGTGGCGATCGGCGCGGCCCTGCTCGGCTTCGCCGCGGGCGCATGTGGGACCTTCATGTTCCTGCGCAAGCGCGCGCTGGTCTCCGATGCGCTCGCTCATGCCACGCTGCCGGGCATTGGCCTGGCGTTCATCGTGATGGTCGCCTTCGGGGGTGATGGGCGCAATCTCGTCGGCCTGCTGGCCGGCTCGGCGGTCACGGCCGGGCTTGGGGTGCTGGTTGTCGACTGGCTCGTGAGCCGGACGCGCCTGGCGGAAGACGCAGCAATCGGCGCGGTGCTCTCCGTCTTCTTCGGCATGGGCATCGTCTTGCTGACGATCATCCAGACCATGTCGTCCGGGCGGCAGGCGGGCCT
>CAYYSM010000202.1:0-1975 GCA_964474225.1 uncultured Hyphomicrobiaceae bacterium | reverse complement strand
AGACGTTCCTGCTCGGCTCGACGGCCGGGATGCTGTTCCAGGACGCTGTTGTGATCGCTATTGGCGGCGCGCTCGCCGTCGCCTTCACATGGGCGCTGCGCCGGCCGATGACGCTGGTGGCCTTCGACTCAGAATATGCCGCCGCCTCGGGCTACAATGTCCGCGCAATCGACATCGCTATCATGGGTCTCGTGCTCGCAATCACCGTAGTCGGGCTGAAGCTGGTCGGCCTGATCCTGGTCGTCGCGCTGCTCATTATCCCGCCTGTGACCGCCCGCTTCTGGACCGAGCGCGCGACGCACATGATCTGGATCGCGGGCGTGATCGGCGCCGTGTCGGGCTATGTCGGCTCTGCGATCTCGGCCTCCGCGCCAGCCCTGCCGACGGGACCGATCATCGTGCTGCTCTGCGCCGCGCTCCTGCTGGTCTCCTTGCTGTTCGCGCCAAACAGGGGCGTGCTCGCCGCTGCCCTTCAGTATTACTGGTTCCAGCGTCACGTCCACCAGCGTCAGGGCCTGCTGGCGCTCGCCCGGCAGGAGCCAATCCACGACCGGATGACGCTGTCGGTGCTGCGACGGGCCGGGCTGATCCGCCGCGACGGCGTGCCCACTGATGCGGGCCGTGCGCAGGCCGCCAAGGCGCTGCTGGATGAGCAGCGCTGGGCCCTCGTCCGCCGGCTCTACACCGACACCGCCCGCGCCGGCCGCTATGACGGCGTGACGCCCATCGAAAAGGTGCTGACGCGCGATGAGATCGCGGCAATCGACCGGAAACTCGGACCGCCAAAGGGAGTGCCCGCCTGATGGGATCGGAATTCGTCCAACTCAGCCTGACGCCGCTTCTGATCGCCGTTTTCGCCGCGATTGCCTGCGCGCTGCCGGGCACGTTCCTGCTGTTGCGGCGCGAGGCGCTTATCAGCGATGCGATCGGGCACGTCGTCCTGCCTGGCATTGTCGTGGCGTTCCTCTTTACCGGCGTCGTCGCCAGCTGGCCGATGATGATCGGGGCGGGGGCCGCCGCGCTTGTGGCTGTCGTGCTGATCGAGGCGCTGAAGCGGCTCGGGAATATCGAATCCGGCGCGGCGATGGGCGTGGTGTTCACCTCGCTGTTCGCCGCGGGCGTCCTGATCCTCGAACAGACCGACACGAGCGACGTTCATCTCGATGTGCAGCATGCGCTGGAAGGCAATCTGGAAAGCCTCATCTGGCTGGCCGGGCGCGACTGGGGGGCGCTCCTAGACCCGGCGGCGTTGGCGAGACTGCCTGACGAATTGATACGCGTCGTGGTGGTCTTCGCGATCGTCGTCGCCCTCACTGTGGTTTTCTGGCGGCCGCTGAAGATCGCGACCTTCGACGAAGGCTTTGCGCGGACGATGGGCATCCCGACGCGGCTGTTGAGCCTCGGGCTGGTGATGACCGCGGCCGCGGCCGCGGTTGCGGCGTTCGATGCCGTGGGCATTTGCATGGTCATCGCATTGTTCATCTGCCCGCCGGCTGCGGCCCGGCTGATGAGCAACCGTCTGGAGATCGTCCTGTTCTGGGCCGTGACGTTTGGCGTGCTGTCAGCGGTGCTGGGTTACGTGCTGGGGGGGTACGGGCCGCTGTGGCTGGGGGGCAGTCATTCGGTGAGCGCGGCCGGCATGATCGCGACCGTCTCGGGCGTCATCCTCGCGCTGGCCGCGCTGTTCGGTCCGTGCCGCTCGCGCACCGGCGAGGCCGCCGCGACCTGAAAAGGCTGGCGGGCTTCGTGCCGCCCTGCTATCCGTCCCCAACCACATCTTGGGGCGGGGGCGGCGCGATGGACAAAATCAAATATGTCTTCGGCATTCTGGCCGCCTTTGTCATGGGCGGGCTTTTCCTCGCCGGGCCGGACGAGATCTCCGAAGAAATCCCTTATAACGTGGAGTTGGGCTTCGGAGCGATCGCGTTCGGGTGCCTGATGATCGCCGCGCTTTTCAGCGACCGGGCAAGAAACC
>CAYYSM010000201.1:0-5303 GCA_964474225.1 uncultured Hyphomicrobiaceae bacterium | reverse complement strand
AAATCCCGGATTTGCGCCTATTGCCAGCGGGAGAACTTATACAAGATCATTCGATTTCATCTGAGCCAAGCCGAGCCTCTTCTTGCCAATTTACAAAGGCCAAGATACCTCTAAGATTTCGTTGCCATTCATCCTCACTTATAATTCCACGGACAGAGAGTTCGATTTCCGTAGCTGGAATTCCCACTTTGGAAAGCCAATCTATAGAGTTGCCTGTTGTAACTTGCCCCGGCATTCCCTCTTTTTGATGAGGATAACCCGTCACACTCGACAACATCTCAGTCAATTCAAATGTTGCAGATTTATCACGATCCTCACCAGAAAAAACCACCCCCATGACACTATGATAAAAAATAGCAGCCTCGACATCTTTCTCCAAAATGAGATCACGTAAAGCACGCGTCTCAGGTTCCGAAAATGGCTCGCTACCGGCTTTTACTGGTCGTGTTCCATGAGTAGCCATCTGTTGCCATTCGTAATCCCAATTACGATTTAGATCCACGCCATTTCCGTTCATGCGAGCAACAATAGGATCTGTACCAGCCACATAGCCATCTGGATTAGCACAAGGAATGAGATACAGTGTTACATCCGATGGGAGTTCTTCAGGATTTTCTTCGAAATAAGCAAGTGTATCACTTATAACGTGTACTGTATTCCATTCATATCCTCCATGAATCGCTCCCACAATCAAACGCGCCGAATTACCATATCCCAAACGGTATACAATTAAAGGTCTACCCTCAAATGAAACCCCATAAGTTATCAGTTCACTAAACGAAGGTAAGGGAGTAGGCGTAAATGTGGGCATAGGCGTATCAGTAGGCATCGGCGTCATTGTGGCAATAACAACTTCGGGAGCTTGCGTGGCTGAAAGAGACAATGTAGGGGGCAACGATGCATTATTAGTGTGATCCAATACCATAGTAGGAACCGAAGATGACGTTGAAGAACTCGCAGAGATATTAGAAGCGTAGTATTCTAGCAAAAAAGCCCCCCCTAAAATACTAATAACTACCAAAACTGATGTAGATAGTAGAAGAAGGATATTTTTTTTAGAAATATTTGATACAATTTTGGATGGTTCCTCTAAGCCCACAATATCACCTCACTTCAAGCGTAAGTCACTCATAATTCACAAGAGCATTGAGCGACTGAACTGTAATCATCAGCAGAGTCCTACCAGACACCATTGTATTAGGATTTTGATGCGCAGGTATCACCACATTCGTCGCTGAAATTTGCTCCTCTGCACACCATTTGATAACATCACCAGGTGTGTCATACTCTGACCACTGATCTTGGACACCATAGTCACTTGCTCTAGCATACGCTTGTGTAATGCCCATCGCATCATCACTACCAGGATAGACCTCACCTTTTGAACGGCGCACTGAGGCGTGAAAGACCACAACACGCACCTCATCCGACTCTATCTTCAAGGACATTAACAAGTCACGCAAGACGCGAGTTTCCGGCTCGGAAAAGGGTTGTGTTCCACCTGCTCCTTGTTTCCCATTAGGATACCCCGGAACAGGCGGTGATGAAGTCCAATCATTTGTATCCCAATTGCGATTCAAATCCACCTCATTCGCGTTGTAACGAGAGTTATTGGCATTGCCATCAGGGTTAAGAGAAGGAATAAAGTGAAATCTCACGCCATTCGGGATTTGATCCAAGTTATTTTGATAATAATCGATGACGGCTAACAATAGGTCACGAGTTACTTCTTGATCCCCCTGAACACTACCTATAACTACGACATCATATTGTTCATCATAGCCCATTTCTGTGATGAGGATATCGCGTCCTTGTACTGATTGACCTAAAACCCGTTGTTTAACAACCTCAGGCGTCGCTGTGGACGTCGTAGATTGCTCCGGTTGGGTTTCATCAGGCTCAGGCGTCTCCGTGACCACCCCGACGCTGGGAGGTTCTGTCATCGCCTCCGCATACGTCGGCGTGACGGTCGAAGTGGAACGCAGGTAAGACAATCCAGAGGCGAAGAGCGCCAGCGCCACCAGCCCCACCAGCCCCGCACCGAAGACGCCCCACAACCACCCGGGCAGACTGGAGCGCGCACCGGGCAGCGATCCGCCAGGGCGCACCGTGGATTTAGTCGGCATACGCGGCCCATCGGACAATGCGGGCATCTCCAATGGCACGGTCTTGCGTCCAGAGGGCGGCCCAGATGCGACGCGCAATGTCGTCTCCGCCCCCAACTGCACGGACATCCCGGCCCGCAAGGTCTGAGGGCGATGGGGCGCGAGCCTCTGCCCATCGACAAAGGTGCCGTTCGCACTGTTCAAATCGACAATCGCGCTGCCGTGCGAGGCAGCGCGGATCTCGGCATGCTGCCGCGAAATCTTATCATCGCGCACCACAACATCGTTCTCCGGCGAGCGTCCCAGGGTCAACCGCCCCGGCGTCAACGCATATTCTAAGCCATTGGGCAAGACGAGTTTGAGCGACCGGGGCAGATGCTCGATTTCGGCAACCTCTTTTCCTTGCAGCGCCGCCTCTAACGCTTGCGCCAACGCGCCCGCGCTCGCATATCTCGCCTCCGGGCGCTTCGCCAGACCACGTAGCACCACGTGCTCCACAGTTGGGGGAATCCGCGAATTGTGCTGGCGCAACGGCGCGGGTTGCTGATAGACGTGAGCATGTGAGATAACGACTGGTGTCTCGCCCGTGAATGGCACACAGCCGGTCAACATCTCATAGAGCACGATGCTCAAGGCATAGACGTCCGAGCGCGCATCTATTGATTCGCCAGTAAATTGCTCCGGCGCCATATACTCCGGTGTGCCGATCATCGTGCCCGTGCGGGTGATTTTGCTCCGGTTCAGTGCCTTGGCGATGCCAAAATCCATCAACGTCACATAATTATCCGCGCTGATCATAATATTGCCGGGCTTGATATCCCGATGAATGATACCGCGCCCGTGCGCATAATCCAAAGCGCTTGCCAACTGCTGGATAATGCGCAGCACGCGCACGGGAGAGAGCCTCTCGCCCTGCCGGAGGATCCTATTGAGCGCCTGCCCGGAGAGCAACCGCATTGCCAGATAGTACAGGCCATTCTGCTGCCCCACATTGTGAATTGTCACAATGTTAGGGTGATCCAGAGCGGCCGCCGTCTCGGCCTCCCGCGTAAAGCGGGTGACAAAATCGCGATCGCGGGCCAAATCCGGCGGGAGCACCTTCACCGCAACTTCGCGCTTCAACTCCGTATCCAACGCGCGATAGACCGTCCCCATCCCGCCCTCACCAATGGGGGCCAGGATTTTGTATTGCCCTAAGTGTTGTCCGATTAAATCATTCATTTGTATGCGATCCCGTTACAAGCTAGATTACAAAGCCATTTCCGGCTTCCCTGAAGAAAGATCAAATCACCACAGAGGACACTGAGAAAAATTGTATCAGTTTAGTTGCGTAGGGTCTCTAGGATTTCGCATGGTCGGGGTGTGCCGCCCACGTCCTATATCTGGGCCGAAATCGCGTCTTGCCGCCCACAGATATAGGGCGTGGGCGGCACACTCGCTTTGAGCACCAGGCGAAATCCCAAAGACCCATCATTTGCGGTGATGGTATAAGCCAATCTCTTTATTCGCGAATAAAGTTGATCACGCCACCAAGCATTTGCAGGTATTTTAACCTGGGATAGCCTCAATTTAGGCCCAAAACTGCGTCCAAATGGGAAGCTTTCCGTGAAAAAAGCTCTTTCCGACAGACTGCTGGGCACCAAAATGACCGCTTTGCGGCCTTTTTAATGCGGAAATCAGCTTTTTCGCCCACAAATTCATAGAACAAGAGTTCTGTAAGGCAGCGAATTGAATTGGGTGTAGATACTCTTGGTTACCATTTCCATATAATTTGCGAAAATCACAAAAATATCAATGCCAAGCAATAAAAATCCAATCAGAAGCACCTTTAGGCGCATTTTTGAGCACTTTTGTGGTTGTTTTGTGCGAGGTCTTTGCCAATTATTTGATAATTCACATATTATAATTGCAAAACAGCGACGATTCTGCCCTGGTAACTAGGAGTATCTGCACCCAATTGAATTATTAATATTCCAGAATGGCGCAACTATAGGAATCGCTTTAGATGTCGCGTGCACTTCGATGTGACAAAAACTCCCGCTACCTTGGCAGACTGACCAAACCGTGATAGTTTCTGCTTGAGCTCTCTATATGCAATATGCAACAAACCCGCTCGCCATCACAATAGGCGGACGGGTGAACTTGCCATAAGCACATTATATGCTAACATATTCTCGCCAGGGTACCCATCGCCTTGACCATGGCCTCGGGCTTCGATCCAAGCCGCGAAGCTTTCCCCTTGCATAGTATACTTAATCTCCCCAATATACACAAGTGACCGGACGACCTACGCACCACCCGCGAACCCAACCCACCGCAAACTCCTTGATTCAAGCAGTGAGAAAGCACCGTCCTCTCACCTTGGCGCTCTACATCGAAAACCCAAAGGTCTATAACGATGAAATCCCCCCACCGAAAAACCTCAGCGCCGCACCTCTTCGCATCCTGGCCTCGGCAAAAATTCCAGGCGTATGAACAACGAAAAGCGCCAGGGTGATCTCCAGGCCTGATCAGGCTCCCTCCATCCCTACTCATCCCCCCGATGGCGTCATAGATCCCGGCCCGGTGCAACGTAAAAGCCGCTGTCAGCAAATCGCCACGCATTATGTGGAGTTCTCGCATCTCGTATGCGAGAAACCCGCCCGGCGGTGGATGGATGCCAAGGACGATGGCAAAGTCCCACCCACTCAATACTGCCCTGATGGATTCAACACTATGAGGGTAAACGGGCGGGGGGAGCACTGGGCACTCGGTGAAGTTGAACGCGTCCAGAAGTGCAGTGACAGAGGATATAGAACGATCTTCACAATCTGCTCACACTGGACGCGAGAGCCTATACTTTGCCCCGAATGTCTGAACGAGATTTGGGAGCAGCACAAAGCCGAGAGGGAGAACTGACAGAAAAAAGCCCTGGCGGGAACACTAAAACCCGCCAGGACTACGTCTGTCCACTAAATGACAAAGAATGTCAAAGTCGAGGAGGACACAAGTGGACGACGAGAAGATTATATCTCAGATACGCTATTTTGGCAATGAGCCAAGTTCCGTCGTCCAGACTGACAGAAAAAAGCCATGGCAGCGACCGCGCTCCGCGCGGATTTAATCCTGGAGAGAGGGACGCCCCTCCCCAGAATGAATCCGCAACGGCAAGGCCGCTAGCACCGGACTTTTTCATCTCAAGTGGATTCAAATGCCCGT
>CAYYSM010000200.1:0-5320 GCA_964474225.1 uncultured Hyphomicrobiaceae bacterium | reverse complement strand
GAGGCCGGATTCGTATTCGCGTTCAGCGCCGTCGGGAAAGGTCAGGTGGATCATGTCGTGCTCCTCTCACTCCCGCCAACAAAGCGGGTAAGACGTTTCAGCTATGTTGGTGGCGACTTCGCCGGCGCGTGTCAACTGGCGAACCCCAAGCGCCAACGGAAAAAGCCCGCCGTGTGGCGGGCCATCTTGTTGTTTGGGCGGTAAGGCGCGAGGGACGTGGCCCGCGCGGACCACGCCTTCAGCCTTCGTCAGTAGCCGTAATGATGCCGCCGGTAATAGTGCTTCCGGTAGCGCGGGCGGTGGTGGCGGCCGTAATAGCGGCGCTTTTTATAATAGTGGCGCTTCCGGGAGTAATGCCGCTTGCGGTAATGTGGGCGGGCATGACGGAAATGCCGCCGCAGCTTGCGCCGCAAATGACGCCGGAACTTCCGATAGTGGTAATGCCGGTTGTAGGCGTCGCGCACCGCCGAAGCCGATGCCTCGTCGACCGCGCCGGCCAGCTGCGCCAAGGGCGAGCCGACCGGACCAGCCGACGCCGGAGCGGCGAACCCTGCCGCTGCCAACATTCCGGCCAATACGAGAGCCGGGAGTAGTCCATAACGCATGTCATAGCTCCTTCACCCGCCGGGCAATCCGCCAGCCGGGCCAATGGCTTTCCTCAGCCATCTTTACGTTAACCGCGATTGACGCCGTTGTCAGGACGGGTTGCCCGCGTTTATTTCACTTTTTTGCGAGGCATCACTTTCAGAGCCGAGATTCCCGGCGTGTTGCTTCGCCGATTGGTCAATTTGCCGCTGGGTCCAGCGGCCATAGCGCCACGGCGCGAACGGATGGCGCTCGCCGCGCAGGTCGGGCACGGGGTCGAAGCCGTCCGTCCCCCACGGATGACAGCGCAGGAGCCGGGACAGCGTGAGCCAGCCGCCCTTCCAGACGCCGTTCTTGTCGATGGCTTCGAGCGCATATTGGGAGCAGGTCGGGAGATGGCGGCAGCGCGGCCCGATCAGTGGCGAGATGCCGTAGCGGTAGACGTAAATCGGCAGCTTGAGCGCCGCGCGTCCAACACGGGCGAGCAGGCTGGGCCGCTTAATAGGGTGTGCCGTCATCGCGAGTAAAAACCCAGTTGCCGTCGACCTTGTGCGCCCTCATGTCGACATCGGGGTAATCCGCGCGCTCGTCGTGCACGCGGCTGCCGACTTCCAGGTAGATCACGGGCGTCTCCGTGTTGTTCGCCAGACGGTGCGCATTCGCTTCGCCCGCCGGGAAGCCCGCGAACATGCCAGGCCCGAGCGTCCGCTCGCCGTCGTCGGTAACCAGCGTCGCCTCGCCGGCGATGATGTAGACGAACTCGTCCTCTTTCTCGTGCCAGTGGCGCTGCGAGGACCACGCGCCCGGCTCCAGCGTGACGAGATTCACGCCGAACTGGCTGATGCCGACGAGGTCGCCCAGCCTGCGTTTCAGCCGGCCTTCGAGCTGCGCGCGGTGCGGATGCGGATACACCGAACCCCGCCGCGCATGAACCTGCCGGCTGTCAGCCACTCTGGCCATTTTGGTATGCCTTTCCCCGGCTACTGCCCAGCCGCTTCGGCGGACGCCTCGGCTTTGCCGGCTTCGTATTTCTCGATCGCCTGCTCCAGCGCGTCGAACACGAGCAGGGTGGAGGCATGGCGCGCGCGATAATCGCGCACCGGCTCCAGCAGCGCCAGATCGGCCCAGCGCCCGCCGGGCGGCGCGCCGCCCGCCTTGAGCATGTCGCGCATCTGCGCGGCGACGGCGCGGAATTCCTCGACCGAGGTGCCGACGATCTCGCGGGCGACGACGGAGGCAGTCGCCTGCCCCAGCAGGCAGGCCTTTACCTCCTGCCCGAAATCGGTGATGCGCCCGTGCGCAAAGCGGGCATCGACCGCGACCGTTGATCCGCACAGCTTGGAGTGCGCCGAGGCGCTCGCATCAGGTTCGGCAAGCCGCTCGGTCCGGCTGATCGCTGCGGCGAGCGCGAGCAATTTGTCGGCGTAAATGTCCTCAAGATCGGTCATGTCACCTTCCGGCGTGCTGGCGAGCAAGCCTCCCGACTCATCGCGCCGCGCAGGACGCGCGTAACCATGATTGTTGGCCCTGGCACTTCACGCACTGGCACGGTTGTCCTATATCGCGGGAGGACCCCGCTTGCGTTCGCTCTCAAAAGAATGGGAACCCCGGCACGAGCATGTCAAGATGCGCGGGGCCGCACACCACCGGACGGGCCAATCCGAACAGGAACAACCGGCGTAACAGGCCGAGCTTTGGAAAACGAAACATGAAAGCTGCGTTGAACACCTCCACCGGCGACATAGAGGCCCCGAAGCGCAACAACGGCGCGGGCGACGGCAGCACGGAAAGCCATCTTGAGCCAGCGCCCACGCGCGAGGAGGCCGAGGCCGCCGTCCGCACGCTCATCCGCTGGGCGGGCGACGATCCGGCGCGCGAAGGTCTGCTCGACACGCCGCGCCGCGTCGTGGACGCCTATCGCGAGTATTTCGCTGGCTATCACGAAGACCCCTTCGAGGTGCTGTCGCGCACCTTCGAGGAGGTGCATGGCTACGATGACCTCGTGATGCTCCGCGACATCCGGCTGGAATCGCATTGCGAGCATCATATCGCGCCGATCCTCGGCGTCGCGCATGTCGCCTATCTGCCGCGGGATCGCGTGGTCGGCATCTCGAAGCTGGCGCGCGTCGTCGAGATCTTCTCCAAGCGCCTACAGACGCAAGAAACGATGACGGCCCAGATCGCCGAAGCCATTGAGCAGGCGCTGAAGCCGCGGGGCGTCGCCGTCCTTGTCGACGCGCTGCATCAGTGCATGACCACGCGCGGGGTGCACAAGACCGACGTGTCCACCATCACCACGCGCTTCACGGGCGTGTTCAAGGAGGATAGCGACTATCGCGAACGCTTCCTGAACATGGTGCATGGCCGCCGCCCCAGTGTCGGCTGACGCCTCAGTCGCCCTCGACGAATTTGCCAGCCCGAAGGAACCGATGCGCGCGCCAGTCTGGCCGCGTCAAGAGGTCGCGGAATTCCATCGGGTAGAAGTCGGCGCTGCCGATCTCGGCGAGCGGAAGGCGGTGCATGGTGAGGCCGTCTTCGCCCGCGCGGGGGGTTCCGTCGGGCGTCACCACGAAGACGTGTTCCACACAGTGATAAGGCCCGAGATAGGTCTCGAACAGGTTCTCGATCGCTAACAGATAATCCGCTGAGGCCGGGCCCACGCAAAGCTCCTCGCGCATTTCGCGCGCAAGTGCGTCCAGCATCGTCTCGCCGTGCTCGATGCCTCCGCCCGGCATGTGCAGCTTGCCGGGGCCGGCGACATTCTCCACAGCGATCACGTCGTCGCCATCCAGCACGAGCGCGCGCACTGAAACCCGCGGAATGCGGATGCCGGACTGCCAGTCGGGCATATCGCCAACGGAGGGCGGCGCCCCGCTCCGGTCCTGATCGCTCACGACGGTTCTCTCCGGCCGGAGTCGGCTACTCGGCGGTGGCCGTATCGGTCAGCGCATCGAGCACGCCCGCCATCTTCTCCAGCCGCTCCATCTGGTCGGAAATGCCGTACTGGACCGCGAACATCTGCGGCGACCAGTAACCGACCCAGACCGTGTCGCCTTCCTGCCAGGCGGCGATGCGCAGCGGCAGCGAAAGCGCGGTGCGCCGGTCGGCCTGCATGAGCGGCGTGCCGACATTCGGGTTGCCGAGAACGAGCAGTTGCGTCGGCGGCAGATCGAGCCCGGCCGTCTCGGCCCCGGCGGCATGGTCGATGCGGCTGAAAATATTCAGGCCCTTTTCCTCGGCGACCGCAGCCAACCGGTCCATCGTCTCGACCACGCTATGCGCGCTCTCCTTGACGATCAGGCTATCCTGCGCCTGCGCTGCGCCGGCCAGAAGCCCCACGCCAATTCCAAACGCCGCAACAGCCCGCGTCAACGCACGGGCCGCCGTCTTTCCCACCCCGCTCATGGCCTCTCCTTCGTATATCCCGGTGCGGCGCCAGCCAGCTATTCTGCCGGCACTTTCGCGGCCGGCGCGGGCGCGCTCTCCTGAGCGGGCGGCGGCGCCATCTTCTTCGCCCGCCAGATAAAGTAGATGTTGCGCGAGTAGATGAACAGCCCCGTGCCCTGGCCGAGGATGAACACCGGGTCCATCCGGTAGATCGCGTAGACGAAGAGCATCAGGCCGCCGACAAAGCTGTAATACCAGAACACCTCCGGCATCACACTCTGGCGCGCGCGCTCGCTGGCGATCCACTGCATCAGGAACCGCATGGAGAACATGGCTTGCGCCATGAAGCCGACGGCGAGCCAACTCAGTTCGAGCCAGGATAAATTCACCCACCAGCCAGCGGCTTGGTTCATGTCCATTGTGTATGTGCCCCCCCGGGCCGTCGCGCTTGCCGCGCGGATTATTCGCCTCGTGCTCCGCGCTTTGCCGGATGCGGAGCGATCGCGCCGTGCCCCGGCGCTGTCCTCGAAAACATTGATTAAACGAAAACTTACGGCACTTCAATCAGCCTAACCGTTCACCGCCGCCTGTTGCCGCTGCGTGTGGCGCGGGGGCGACGCGACCTCCGGTGGTGCGGCGTCCGCTTGCGCCCCGTCGTCCAGCGACCATCGGCGCTCGGTCGCGCCGGTATCCATTGCGATCTGGGGGATTTTCGTGCGCCGCCGCAGCCAGATCACGCCGATGAGGTCGTAGATCGCGATCATCAGCCGCCCGAAATTGGTGTATTTCGACTCGCCGGCCATGCGCGGACGGTCGTTCACCGGGTGCGTCGCCGTCTCGAAGCCGTAGACGCGGAACAGCATCGGTAGATATCGGTGCATGCTGGTGAAGAACGGCAGGCGGATAAACACGTCGCGCCAGAACACCTTGATGCCGCAGCCGGTATCCGGGCTATCGTCCTTCAACAGCGCGCCGCGAATCCGGTTGGCAACGCGGGAAGCCACCCGCTTTGCACCGCTCGCCTTGCGCGTGACGCGGTGACCGCCGACCAGCGCCGGCCCAGTCTCGTGCGGGGGCGCCAGCTTCGAGAGCAGACTGACGATGTCGCGCGGATCATTCTGGCCGTCGCCATCCATCGTGGCGATGACCTCGCTTTGCGCCGCCAGGATGCCGGTGCGCAGCGCCGTGCTCTGCCCGCAGCGTTCGCCGTGGCGAATCACGCGCAGGCGCGGCTCGCGCTCGGCCATCGCGCTCAGCTCTTGCGGCGTTGCGTCGGTGCTGCCGTCGTCCACGACGATGATCTCGGTCAGCGCGTGCGCGGGCACGACATCCAGCGTTTCCTGAACGA
>CAYYSM010000199.1:0-5327 GCA_964474225.1 uncultured Hyphomicrobiaceae bacterium | reverse complement strand
CTTCACGACTTCGCGGCATGACGAAAAACACGATGCACTTGTCGCGCCGGAGCTGTCCCGGCTGCAAACGATCCCTGGTTCTTGAGGGGCGAACTTCATGAGCGATGCGTTCAGCATCTTCATAGACCCGCGATTCAATGGCGTCTTTTCGCAGACCGCCTCGCTGCAGGGCGCGAAGGACGAGGTGAACTTTGACGTCGAGTCGCTCCATGCCGAAGCGCGCGGCGCGATCAGCTCCGCCGTGCGCGCGACCCGCGCGGGCGCCGCCGACCCGAACGCGCGCATCGCGCTGATCCTGGGCGAGGCCGGGTTCGGCAAGACGCATCTGCTCGCGGCGAGCCTGCGCCGGCTCGCGGTGCAGGGGCAGCTTTATCCGGCGGTCATCCAGATGACCTCGCCGGTGACGGATACCGATTACGACCGCTGGATGCTCGAAGCGGTCATCCGCGAGCTGAACAACCCCTATTTCGGCATCCCCCGCCTCGGCGATGATGCAAAGGCGCTGCTGGGCCTGTTGCCGGGCGAAGACGCCGCGCGGTTCCGCCAGGCGGTACAGGACGAAGACCGCGCGCTATGCCAGCGGCTTGCGCATGACTTTGCGCCGCGGCTGGCCGAGGAGATGGAGCGGCGCGCGCATGGCCGGGCGGTGCCGTCGCCGGAGCAGATCGCTATGCTGTTGATCCGCCGCGGCAGCGCGCCGGAATGGCAGCCGCCGCTGATCGACCTGGCGGATGCGCTGCTTTCGCATCTGGGAAGCGCCGATGCCCGCACCTTCAAGGCGAAGGCGGAGGCAGGCGATCTCGACTGTCTGGAGGCTGTGCCGCCGCTGGCGCGCAGCCTGCGCAGGTTCATCCACCAGCGCACGAATGCCGTCGTCAACGAGGATTTCCTCAAGGCGCTGCTGCTGCACTACGGCGGCGATCTCGCGGGTTTCGATGCGCTTGGCGGCCACGCGGCGGAGACGGAGGTGCCGGGCCTAAGCTTCGCCGCGCTGGAGCGGCCCGAGCAATGCCGCCGCCGGCTGGGCGATATCTCGACGGCCGCGCGCGCTGTCGATGGCGCATTCGTCCTGGCCTTCGATCAGCTCGAATCCTTCTGGTCGCTGGCGAACGAGTCGCTCTACGTCCGCGCGATCGAAAAGGCGGTGAACCTCGTTCAGGAGTTCCCGAATATCTCAATCGTGCTGGCCTCGCTGCGCAACGTGTACGAGGAGCTTCACGACAAGCTGGTCCAGTCCACGCGCGATCGCATTCGTCTGTCGCTCGCGCCCGCCTATCTGAAGCCGCCGAACCGCAACCAGCTTCGCGCGCTGTTCGAGCGGCGCATGGCGCGCGTCGCGGCGCTGGCGGAGATGGGAGACAGCGGCCCGCTCATGGAGCTGATCCCGGACTGGCTGGTCGATGGCCTCGTTGGCGCGCGCATCCGTGAGGCGCTGTCCGAGTTGGCGCGCTTCCGGGCGATGGCATTGAATCTGGAGCGGCTGCCGGAAGAGGCCGAGTTCTTTGACGACGCCGCCCCTGCCGCGCCCGCGCCGCAGTCCGCGCGCGATTACGCCAAGGCCTGGCAGGATCATCTCGACCAGCACACCGCCTTCGACGTGCCGGAGACGGATGAAGCGCGGCTCGACCTGCTGCGCTGGGCGGCGGGCGCGCTGGCGGCGGAGCTTGCCCCGGTGCAGCTGCGGGCCGAGGCCAGCACCCTGAAAGAGACGCAGACGATGGGCCTGCAGCTCACCTTCAGCGGCGGCGAGGCGGGCCAGAACGAAATGCGCTTCCTCGGCATCTGCACGGCGATCAATCGCGACTATCGCCTCGCCAAGCAGATTGAGTCCGTGCGCCGCCACGCTGGCGACGCGCGTCCGGTGATCGTCGGCAAGCAGCGATTCCCGCGCAGCAAGTCGGCGCAGGTGGCCGGGCCGCTGGACAAGCTGCGCGCGGCAGGGGGCATCGTCGTGGATTTCGAGCCGGCGGACTGGCAGATGCTCAGCGCGGCACGCGATTTCGTCGAGACGCACCAGTCCGAAGGCGGCTTCCGCGCCTGGCGGGCGGAGACGGGATTCCTGCTCAGTCGCATTGCGCCGCTTCGGGCGATCTTCCTGCCGACCATCGAGATCAGCGCGCCTGCGCCGGAGATCGAGCGCGAGCCGGAAGAGCGCGAACACGCCGCGCCGCCGCCTCAGGTCGCCCCGCAGGAGCCGTCAGCGGACGAGGTTGCCCAGCCGCCGGAACTTGTGCAGGCGGAAGAACCGGCCGAGCCCGTCATCACCGAAGAGGCGGTCATCGACTTCAAGAAGCACGAGGCGCGCGCCGCCGCTTCAGACCGCTTCCAGGTGTTCCTCGGCACCTCGGACGCCAAGACGCCGATTTACTGGGACCCGCACCACCCGGAGGACCGGCTGCTGAATTTCGGCTTCCTCGTCACCGGCGATCCCGGCTCGGGCAAGACGCAGACGTTGCGCGTGCTGATCGACGCGATGGCGCGCGCCGACTATCCGATGTGCATTCTCGACTTCAAGAACGACTACGCTGGGGAGAGCTTTGCCAAGCCGCTGGGACTGTCGGTCTATGACGTCAGCCGCGCCGGGCTGCCGTTCAATCCGCTTCATCCCGTGCCGGGGATGCAAGGCGAGGTCCAGCCGATCCGCCACATCCACACCATCGCGGAGATTTTCCAACGGGTGTTCGGTCTCGGCACGCAGCAGCAGGCGAAGCTGAAAAACGCGCTGCGCCGCGGCTTCGAGGATCGCGGCATTGACTTGCAGCGCTGGTACCGCGCCGGCGAGATCACCGCGCCGGGGTTTGGCGACGTGGTCGAGTATCTGCGCGAGCACAAGGAATCGCAGACACTGCTCAACCGGGTCGATCCGCTGTTCGATCTTGGCCTGTTCCCCAGCGACGATACCGCGCCGCTGACCTTTGGCGATCTGCTGGAGCGCAAGATCGTGCTCGACCTTCACGACCTGCCGAACGACGAGATCAAGGCCGCGATCGCCGAACTCATCATCATTCAGGCGCATGGCCACGCGCTGCGCGGTGAAGCGCCGCGCGTGCTGCGCCGGCTGTTCGTGTTCGACGAGGCGTGGCGGGTCAAGGACAGCCAGCGCCTGCAGGAAATGGCGCGCGAGGGCCGCGCCTTCGGCATCGCCATCGCTATCGGCACGCAGTTCCCGGTCGACATCCCGGACGACCTCGCCGGCAGCCTTGAGACGCAGATTTTCCTGTCAAACTCGGAAGCGCGGCATCAGGCGGCGACGGTGCGCAAGCTCTGCTCCAGCACCAGCACGGTGGAAGGCCAGCGCGTCTGGCATAAGGCCGCCTCGCTCGGGCAGTTGCAGGGCTTTATCCGCAACCAGCATTACAAGCCGTACCGGCTGATCACCGTCTATCCCCACCATCTGCGCGAGACGGAGCCGGAGGCCGTGGCCACGCCAGCGGAGTAAAGTGCTCAGAAGCGCAGTTCCAGCGTCCGCAATTCGCCGGGCGAGACTTCGAAATTGACGCGGAAATCATAGGTCTCTCCGGGCATCAATGCGGATTGGCCGAGAAACTGGCTCTCTTCGGCGACCACGTCTCCGCTGTCGTTCCGCGCCGTGATCTGCATGTTCGGCACTTCCGTCAGCTCGGAGCGGTTGTTCTTCACCTGCCCAGTGAGGATGAGCGTGTTCGGCGAGCTTTCGTCCCAGCTGTAGCTGACATCGCCGAAGACCAGCGGCGGCGGATCAACGGGAAAGCCGATCGCGGCATAGACCGGCGCTGAAGCGGGCAGCACCTCGGCGATCTGGTCGCGGAAGCTCACAGCCGAGCCGGCGGCCCCGGCCATAACCGCGACGAACAGCGCCCAGGCGGCGGCCACGGTCAGCGTTCCCGCGCCTCTGCGCCCCTGATCGGCAACTTCCGGCGGCGTTTCGCTCTCTTGTTCGTCGCCGAAGTCGTATTCGGCCAGCAGCGCGTCGTCGTCCTGCGTGTCGGTTGCGGCGAGGCGGTCATCGGCGCGGCGGTCTTCGTGCAGGTCAGCTGTAAAGATGTCCGCCGGTTCATCGCGCATCCGATCGTCATCGCCATAGGCGCCGCGCGCTGCGAGGTCATCCTCGCGCGCCTCCTCCTCGTAAGCGTATCTCTCGTCCTGCGGCTCGGCGCGCTCAGGCGACTCGAACGCCTCCTGTTCGGTGTCAAAGGCGAGACTTTCGCGCAGCGCCTCTTCATGCGCCTCGTCGCGATAGCCCTCTGTCCCCCAGTTGTCGGCGGGCTCGTCGCGCCGGAGGTCCTCGCCGCTCTGCGGCGCAATATGCGCGGCATCCTCCATATCGGCTTGTAGCGCGTTGAAATGCGCCTGGTTCATGGCGTCGGCGTCTTGATCCGCAGGTTCCCGTTCCTCGGGTTCGTGCGGCTCGAAATCCGAAGGCTCGGCGCGCCCGGCGGCGATCTTGTCGATCAGCTCGGCCATCGGCTCGACCGATCCGCCGCCGTCGGGCGGGGCGGTGTTCTCCTGGCGCGGGGGCTGCTCGTCCTGCACCCGGCTCTCGACCCGGCGGTCTCCGCCGCGCGCCGTCAGCCGCACGACCTTCCCGCCCCAGTCATCGTCGCTCGGCGGCTCGGCCGCTGGCGGCTCGCCTTGCAGCGTTCCGCCCAGATTGCGGGCGCGCTCATCGGTCATCAGGGCGCGCAGCGGATCGTCGGTCTGCGCATCGGCGCGGTCTGTGGTGCTGTCGTCGCTTCCGCCGCGCTCGGCGATGACCTCCTCGATGCCCTCCATGATGCGCTCGAACGCAGCGTGGGAGTCGGCATCCTGACCGCCAGCCTCGCCCGGCTGGTCGGCGGTCCGGGAAAACCAGCTATCGGCGAGCCGGCGATCGAAGCTTTCGGCGTCTTCCGGGGAGGGGCCGTCAGCCTCATGATCGTCGGCTGCGTTCCCGTCATCCTCGGGCGCGGCATCGTAGCGCGCCGGGGCCGGCGTCGCCTCTGTGGCGGCATATTGATCCGCATCCGGGACCGCATCCTGCGCGGACCAATCTGAATAGGCGGCGCTGTCGTCCCCCTGTTGATCGCCCCAGATCTCGTCGCGCTCCAGCATCGCGGACATATTGTCCTCGTCCGCCGCCTGGGCCATCGCTTCGTCCTGCCGCTCCTCGGGCACATCATCCGCGCCAGGGCTGGAAAATGCCTCCGGCATCTCGCTTTCGTCCTGCGTCTCCTCAGCAATGACGAAATCGGACTCCGAAATGCGCCAGACATGATTGCAGCGCGCGCAGCGCACCTGTTGATCGATGCGCACGGGAACGCGGTAACTCGTGTTGCAGGCCGGGCACCGGAATTCCATCTTGCCGTCTC
>CAYYSM010000198.1:0-5346 GCA_964474225.1 uncultured Hyphomicrobiaceae bacterium | reverse complement strand
ATCCCCCGCAGCCCAATACCCACAACGATTCGGGTTATCTTGAAGCTGCTCTAGTCAATCGAGGACCGTCAGGCGATCCCAATCAGCGTGTGCCAATACTCCCAAGACGCGAGTTCCCGCACGGTTTCGACAGGCAAGGCGTCCAGAATCAGACCTGCTGAAACCACGACGAGAACCGGTATCAGCACCGCATGCGTGACCACCAAGGCTTTATTCAGCAGCCGCCATTTGTGCTCACGCACGTTAATCCTCATGATCGATATGAATATCATCAGGCTGACCATCATGTAGTCGAGCACGAATATGCGATCCGAAACCGTCGCGGTATCCGAGTCGACCTGGGGCAGCGAGAGATAGAGCGCCACCGCTGCGAGCAGCGCGGTGACCTGCAGCGTGATGATCGCCTCAAGATGAGATTGCGGAATGAAAATCGACAAATACGCCACGATCAGAATGAACATCAGCGGCACCAGCACCCGCAGATAATAATCCGTCGTCTCGCGCGTCATCTGCCAAACGAAGCGGGTCTCATAAAACGGCACGATGCTGGGCTCATGCGTGAAGGCGTCCACGACCGGCACAAATGCGTCGGCGTAGGACACGTACTGGCTTGCCACGTCCCAGTTTTCGACGTTGAGCGCCGGGTCGCGCAGGTCGAGCGGCGGCGGCTGGATGATGAACTGCTTGTCGCCGCTGCGCGGCTGGATGTCGATCGAGAACTGCTGGGAGTCGAAGGGATAGTTGGCGAAGTCCGGGTTGAACCGGAACCGCCCGGAGATACGATAAATCCGCATGCTTTCCGGGTAAGCGTCCGTCGGCCCGCCGCCGTAGATTGTCTCGATGGTCAGGTGCGGCCCGTTGGTGCGCGGGTCGATGAAGGCGTTGGTGAACTTGATGTCGTCAAGGCCGATCCGCTCCGAGGCGCGAATGGAAAGGTAGAAATCCGCATAAAACGAGCGCTCATTGTTGTTAATCGCGTAGGTGCGCAGCATGTCCACGTCGAGGTAAAGCGTGTCGATGCGGCGTAGCGTTCCCGCACGGGTGCGTACGAACTGAATGGGCGCGAGCTGGGTCCGGCCAAGCGTGTGCGGCAGGATGATAACGAACGGGGTCTGTGCGCGCGTTCGGGTATCCGGGAAGAAGGACCAGGTCTCGAACCGGCCATGAAACGCGCCGCGGCCCGAAGCGTAGGTCTCGCCCAGCGCCCGGCGAACCGCCCCGCGCATCTCCGCCAGCTCTGCGTTTCGCCCCGCGCCGCTGGCGGCTTGGGTGACAAGTGCGACCATGTCGGCGAACTGCGCACCGAAAGCGATGGCCCGCAGGTTCGTTGGCGAAAAGGGTTCCGGCTCGTAATCCGGGTCGCAGGTGCCGTCTTGCCAACCGGGCGCATCGTCCAGCTTGGCGCCCTCGAAAAGCCATTCCTCGGGATTGCTCCGCGCCACGACGTTGCGCACCGTATCCTGGTCAACCTCCGGCACGGCGCCCCATTCAAGCTGATAAATGGCGTTCGGGTAGTTGATCGACATCCTGTCCGCCACGCGCGACAGGTCGCCGACCAGCATGATCGCCGGCGTGAATTGCGCGTCGGCAAATGCCTTCAGGACCTCATCAGAGGTCACCGTCCCGACGGCCAGCACGACAAGGTCGGTCTGCGCGGCCTTCATCTCGGCGATCGCGGCGGCCAGCGCCTGGTCATCGAGGCTCGCGCCGCGCGTGCCGGCCCGCTTGATCCGGTTATCCGCGACAAGCCGGTCCGCGATGGCGCTGCGCTTCAGACCATTGCCGATCGCGCGAATGTAGGTCGGCCCATCGCGCCCGAGGAAGGCCACGGAACGAAAGCCGATCTCCTCGACGAATGCGGCCATGACGGGCACGCGCTCCGCCTCCTGCGACGGGCGGGTGGAAAACACATTGGGATAGTCGGCAAAGACTTCGGAGACCGAAATATGCGAGATGAACGGGACGCCGCTGTCCTGGATTCCATCGCCAAGCGCGGCGAAGACCCTTTGGCCGCGGGTTGCGCTGGACAGGCCGATCATCGCCAGCAGATCCGGGAGGTCTAGCGCCGCGCGGACATTCTCGATCGTCTGATCCGCGTCGCGGCGTCCGTCGAGAATTGTGATATCGACCTGCCGCCCATTAACCCCGCCCCGCGCGTTGATCTTGTCCTCTTCCAGACCGACCAATCGCTCTACAGCCGCCACATAGCCGCGGTCATAGCACCGGCCGATATCGGAATCGACAAGCAGCGCGATCGACACCGGGGGGCCGGAGGCCGCGAGCGCCTCGTCCTGCGCGCGGACGCCGTTCGCGCCCATCATGAGCAGTACCAACGCCGCCGCCAAAACAGATATGATCGACCAGGTTCGACGCGCCGCGCCGACCGAACGGACACTTCCCCCCATCGCCCACCCCCTGCAATCGCGTCCGGTCCCCGCCGAACTCTTTCCCGCGTGATGATATGCGCTCGCGTCGCGGAATGATACAGCGGTTAGCCGTCTGGGCACCTTAATTCTACACGGGGGACTGGCTGCGGCGGCATCTGCGCGGCGACCCGACATGCTGAAACCCAAGGCGGCAACGGCGCTGCAGATTTCTCAGGCAAAGCTTGCCGAGCTGGTCGCGCTGTCGCTGCCGACACTGCAACGGGTGCTGCGCCGACTGCAGCAGAAAGGCTTCACCAACTACAGCGGCACGGTGAAGTTGACTGCGCGTTCCAGAGCGACGATCGAGAACATGGTGATAACCGCCGCGCGCGTGCCCGCGACATGACTACGCGAAGATCCAGACGCGGCGCGCGCTCGATCGGCAGAAAAAAGCCTCACCTCGTCCGAACAGCCGCCGAACGAGCGCGTTCTCTCGTCCCCCACTCATCCCCCACAAACTTGGCGTGTTCATCAGACGTTCACGCCGCATCTTCCGACATCAACCGGCTGCATTTCACGGCCAAGTAGCTGGCTTTCAGAACCTTTACGCTCTAACGCCTTGCGCAAATCGGCAAGATCGGCTGGTCGTTTATTGCCCAAACCTGCTTCGCGTGCTCGATGGTTCCATTCTGGGATTGTCAGCCCGTCCGGACCTGCCTCGCGCAAAATTGAAAGCATGGTTTGCGGATTGGGAGTGAGCTGTGGGGCGTCGCTGGCCGGTGCATCGGCTGGGACGACAACACATGAGGTAATCGTCTCGCCGTCCTCGTCGATACCGACATCGACGACGTCCAGCTCGCAGGCAATCCGCGCGTCGGCCTCGAAATCCTTGGCGAATTCCACTTTTGCGATGATCCGCCCGTCTGTGGCTCGCTTGACGGCGAGCTGGGCGTCGGCCGCGCCCATCAGACTTGTGTGTCCGCGCGGCCGGGTACCCTCGACGCCGCAGTGCCGCATTTCGGCGGGCCCCAGGTCACGCTCAGCCCTTCCAGCGGGAATACGCCTTTTATCAGTTCGCGCCGGCGGGTCTCGGGTGCGAGCTCGCGGAATGGAAGTAGGGGAATCCTGTGGGGCGCGTGATCCGTCTCTGCCGGCGGCGACCATTCCGAAGTGCTGGCCGCAAGCCGCTCCAGTTCATCGACAGTGCCGTCAGCCTCCAGCCAGTCCGACACATCGCCCTTCTCGGGCAGGCCCGGCAGATCGACGACGCGCACGCTCTTGGCCCGGCCCTGAAGGGACATGGCGACCTGTTGGGCGTGCTTCCGGCCGGGATCATCATTATCCGGCAGGATCACGACATGCCCGCCGTGAAGGTGGGCCGAATGCTCCGGCCGCCACTTGCCCGCGCCGCTGGGATTACAGGTCGCGGTCAGGCCGAGCCCGGCGAGCCGGTCGGCGTCCTTCTCGCCCTCGGTCACGAAGACCGGCCGGCTGGACGTGATGGCCTCCCGCACCTCGGGCAGGCGATAAATGAGCGGCAAAGCGCCCTTCGCGTTCCAGATCCAGCCGCCCCTGCCATCAGGCTGACGCTGCAGAAATTTTTTGCCCGGTTGGCGCACGACCTGGAATCGGAGTTGGCCGTTCGCATCGACGTAGTCATAGTGCTCGGGCCGCTTGTTAGGCCAGAGCCCCCGCTTGCGCAGGGCACCGATGACCGCCTCCTGGCTGCAGCCAGCGTGACAGTGCAGAACAATGGGCCGTTCGTTCCCGATCGATATCGACAGGCTGGGGGTCTGGTCGTCATGCGCAGGACAGCAGGCCGTGCCATAGCCGCTGTCGTGCCACTCACCCCCAGCGATTGGGTGAGCGTCTTCGCGTCCGGTACCGAGCCGGCCGCTCGGGAGTTTTTCATGGGGTGTAAAAAGTTCGTGGATACGCAGTGCCGTCAGCAGGCACCAATAATAAAATATCCGGGTGAGCCGCTGAGCGGCGTCACCGTCGCGCTGGCCATAAGGGCGTCGCGCGTGGACCTGACGCATTGCTTCGGGCGCGTTTCGATCTGAGGTCGCGGCGGTCACCCGCCCGTGGAGGCAATCGCGCGCAAGCTGACCGCGGACGCCCTCAAAAGTGGTCTTAAGGCGTGCATGTGTGATGAAGGTCTGTTGCCGATGAGCGCGTCAGTCACGCGCCACTGCCAAAAGCCGCTGCGCGGCGACCATGCGAGCCGATCCAGATAGATAATCTAGAGATCGCTTAAAAATTCGGCTAATCTGCAGACAATTCGTTTGGCCAGTGACACACGCCGCCCAAGCGCCCAGCATCTTGGTGCATCTTCACCAAGAGGCGAACACGGGTCCAGAACTCCGTCACGCGACGCATCGATGGTTAACGGGGTCTGTCTAACTGCATGTATCCAGCGCGCGGGAGCCAGGCTGCAGCGGCTCGACGAAAACTGTGGTAAGTCCAACGGTGCAGAATGCGGACAGCCCGCAACCGCCGTTTTGGCTTGCGACTCCGATGGATCGGCCCCTTGCCTGTCCTTGAAAACACGTAATCGCGGCGAGACAGGTTCGAAGCCCGCTACGGCAGGCGCCGGCGACACGATTGCGGGAATGACGAACGGGCTTAGGGCTCGCGTTGCGCTATTGGTCAGTACGCATTCATGGCGATTTCGGTATATGCGGCGGCTTTTGGCCGCCCTCTACGACCATCATGGCTCAACCATGCTGCTGCGCTTGTAACCCGCCGAAACGCCGCTCGCGGTTCTGATAGGCGCTGATCGTGCGGATCATCGTCTCGCGGTCGAAATCCGGCCAGTAGTCCTCGACAAACATCAGCTCGGCATAGGCGAGTTGCCAGAGCAGGAAGTTGCTCAACCGCACTTCGCCGCTGGTGCGCACCAGCAGATCCGGGTCTGGCAGGCCGTGCGTGTCGAGCCGCTGTTCGATCGCGGTCATGTCCACATCCTCGGGATGCACGG
>CAYYSM010000197.1:0-5357 GCA_964474225.1 uncultured Hyphomicrobiaceae bacterium | reverse complement strand
ACACATCATCAGCTATTTCCGGAAAGTCCTTGGTCATGGTGGCTCCCTTGAAGTCCAGGCTGAATGAAGGCTCGCACCGGCAGGATGGCCCGGCTTGGATCGGCGTCAAGGCTTTTACGACGCCGGCGCAATTTGGCTTGCTGGCCGCGCACTGGATGGCTAGGCTCCGCCGGCATCGGACACAGCCGGGCGAGCCGGCCCGAACGGCTCGCGCTGGCCCCATGACAAGCGCAGGACGGGCGACGCCGGGCCCTGAACCCAAGAACAATGTTGGAACGAGGAGCTTCGAGAGAGATGCGCGTCTACTACGATCGTGATGCCGATATCAACCTGATCAAGAACAAGAATGTCGCCATTATCGGCTTTGGCAGCCAGGGCCATGCCCATGCGCTCAACCTGCGGGATTCCGGCGTCGCGAACGTGGTGGTGGGCCTGCGCGAAGGTTCGGGGTCCGCGCGCAAGGCCGAGGCGCAGGGGCTGACCGTGATGAGCGTCGCGGATGCCGCGAAGGCCGCCGATGTGGTGATGATGCTGACGCCCGACGAGCTGCAGGGCGACATCTACAACGCGCACCTGAAGGAGCACATGCGCGGCGGCGCGGCGCTGTTCTTCGCGCACGGGCTGAACATCCACTTCAACCTGATCGAGCCGCGGCTTGATCTGGACGTCGCGATGGTCGCGCCGAAGGGGCCGGGCCACACGGTGCGCGCGGAATATCAGCGGGGCGCGGGCGTGCCCTGCCTGATGGCGGTGGACCGCGACGTGAGCGGCAACGCGCATGACCTGGCGCTATCCTATGCCGCGGCGATTGGCGGCGGCCGCGCGGGCATCATCGAGACGAGCTTCCGCGAGGAGTGCGAGACGGACCTGTTCGGTGAGCAGAGCGTGCTGTGCGGCGGCCTGGTCGAGCTGATGCGCGCGGGCTACGAGACGCTGGTCGAGGCCGGATATTCGCCCGAGATGGCCTACTTCGAGTGCGTTCACGAGGTGAAGCTGATTGTCGACCTGATCTATGAGGGCGGCATCGCCAACATGAACTATTCGATCTCGAACACCGCGGAATACGGCGAATACGTCTCCGGCCCGCGCGTCATCACGCCGGAGACCAAGGCGCGGATGCGCGAGGTGCTCGCCGACATTCAGACCGGCCGCTTCACCCGCGACTGGATGCTGGAGAACAAGGTCAACCAGACCAGCTTCAAGGCGCGCCGCGCGGCGAGCGAGCAGCACGAGATCGAGGAAGTCGGCAAGAAGCTGCGCGCGATGATGCCGTGGATCAGCCAGGGCGCGCTGGTCGACAAGGAGCGGAACTAGCCGGTTTGAATGGATGGCCCGCCTGGGCCGGGTGATGGCGACAAGCCGCGACCACGGTGCTGGGCGGTCCCCTGCGGCAGTTATCCCGCGAACATGTCCATCAGGAACATGATGATCGGCGGCGCAATAAGCAGCCAGAGCCAAAGCCACATGATTTCAGTCATTGTCCTCTCCCTCCCGATGAGCTGTTTTTGGATTGAGAGAGACATATTGTCGCAGACGTCTGGGAGCCTGTAAACACCTGCGCCCTGAGCGCGTGACGTGTCGGCCCATCGTGGGGAAGTTCGCCTGTCCAGATACTTCACACCACCGTCACCGTGATCTCGCCGACGCCGGCCACCCGCCCGTGCAGGACATCGCCCCGCTGTACCGCGCCGACGCCGGCGGGCGTGCCTGTCATGATCAGGTCGCCCGGCCGAAGCGTGAAGTATTCCGACAGGATCGCGATCATCTCCGGCACCTTCCAGATCATCTGGTTGAGGTGGCCCTCCTGACGGCGCGCGCCGTTGAGGTCGAGCGTGATCGCGCCTTCGCGCGGATGTCCGATCCGCGATGCGGGAACCACCGGGCTGCAGGGCGCGGAATGCTCGAAGCTCTTCGCCACGTCCCAGGGCCGGCCCAATCTCTTCGCCTCGGCCTGCAGGTCGCGGCGGGTCATGTCGAGCCCCACGGCGTAGCCATAGACGTGGTCGAGCGCGTCGGCCACCGCGATATTCATGCCACCCTTCGCTAGCGCGACGACCATCTCGATCTCGTGATGAACCTCGGCGGTCTTCGGCGGGTAGGGGAACGCGCCGCTCGTCTCCAGCGCGCTCGCGTGCTTGAGGAAGAAAAACGGCGGCTCCCGGTCCGGATCGTGCCCCATCTCAACGGCGTGGGCGGCAAAGTTCCGGCCGATGCAGAAAATGCGGTTCACGGGGAACAGCGCCTCGCTGCCCTCGACCGGCAAGACGGTGATGGCAGGCGGCTCGATCACGTAGCGGTCCCGGGCGTTCTGATTGTCGAAATGAGACACGTGCTGCCTCGCTGTTAGCGGTAGAGATCGGCGCGGGTGGGCGGCAGCGGTGGCTCTCCGCGGGCGCTGCGCGAGGCGAGCGTCTGGAAAATGCGGGCCGAACCGCGCTCAAAGGCCAGCGAACACCCCGCCAGATAGGCCGTCCAGATCCGGTAGGTCGGCGCGCCGACGAGCGCCTCAGCCTCTTCGCGCCGGGCCATCAACCGCTCGCACCATAGCCGCGTGGTCTGCGCGTAGTGCCGGCGCCAGCCTTCCACGTCATGCACCTCGAAACCGGCCTGCTCCATCGCCTGCACGGTATGGCCGATGTCGTCCAGCTCGCCGCCGGGAAAGATGTAGCGGCGCAGGGCGCGCTGCTCGGCGCGCGCGCCGAAGCGGCGGCGATTGCGCTTTGACCGGCGCGAGATCGCGTGGTTGAGGAACAGCCCGCCGGGCGCGAGCACGCGGCGCACAGTGCGCATGTATTTTTCGACGTTGGCCAGCCCGATGTGCTCGTACATACCGACCGAAACGACCTTGTCGTATGTCCCGGTGACATCGGCGTAATCGGTTAGGCTGACGGTGACGCGGTCGGTCACGCCGGCCTCTGCGACGCGTGCCTGCGCCACCTCAAGCTGCGCGGGCGACAGCGTGATGCCGTGGGCCGTGACGCCGTAATGCGCCGCGGCGTAACAGACCAGCCCGCCCCAGCCGCAGCCGATGTCAAGCAGCCGGTCGCCGGGCGTCAGCCGCAGCTTCCGGCAGATCATCTCCAGCTTGTCGGTCTGAGCCTGATCAAGCGAGTTGGCAGGGTCGGTGAAATAGGCGCAGGAATACTGCATCCGCGCGTCGAGGAAGAGCCGGTAGAAGTCGTTGCCGACATCGTAGTGAAACTGGATGAAGTCGCGGTTCTGCGCCTGCGCGCGGCGCTCGCCTTCGATATCCCCGCCGAATGCGCGCGCCTCGCCGGGCTTCTGCGCGCGCGTGACCAAGAACGGCAGCAGCGCGCCCGCGACGCGGCCCTTGCTCACGCCTTTCAGCGATTTGCGCTTGCCACCTGCTTCAAGTTGGTGGCCAAGGTCGATCAGCGAGCCGCCTTCGAGCGTGATGTCGCCCGCCGCGTAATGCCGGATCAGCCGGTCCAGCGTTGGCCGGCGCAGCAGTGAAGCGATAACGCCAGGCGCGGCAAGGGAAATCGTCAGCGGACCGCGCGGATCGCGCCCGAGCGGTACCAGTGTGCCGTCCCACAGCCGCACCGAAGCATCCAGATCGAGATGATCCGCGAGATGGGCCACCAGACGGCGCGCCGCCGCGACGTGGCGATCCTGTCGATGGGCCGTCATGGCGGGCCCTTGTCCCCGTTAGTCCAGATCGAGACGCTCGGCCCGGAATTCCTCTTCGGCCAGCTCGATCTGCTCCTGCAGCAGGTCGACGGGCTGCGCGCCGACCACGGCTCGCTTGCCGCCCAATACGAAGGCCGGCACGGCGTTCACTCCGGCTTTTTGCATTTCCTCGACCATCTTGAGGATGGTGTCCCGGTCTCGGTCATCGGCCAGCTTTTCGCGCGCCGCGTCGGCGTCCATTCCCGCATCGGCCGCCGCGCCGGCCAGCACCTCCGGGTCGCCGATATCCGCGCCTTCGAGGAAGTAAAGCTGGAACAGCCGCTCGACGACGGCATCTTGCGTGTTCGGGTCGCCCGCCCAGTAGATGAGCCGATGCGCGTCAACCGTATTTGGCGAGCGCTCGATCTGGTCGAACGCGAAATCGATGCCGTCTTCGCGGCCGACTTCGCGCAGTGCCAGGTACATTTCGCCGCCATCCGAGGAGCCGAACTTGTTTTGCAGGTACTCGCCGCGATCCATCCCCTCTGGCGGTATGGTCGGGTCCAGCTGGAACGGCCACCACGTCACGGTCGCATCGATATGCGGCAGGCGCTCCAGCGCGCGTTCCAGCCTGCGCTTGCCGACATAGCACCATGGGCACATGACATCCGCGATCACCTTGATCGGGAATGGTTCGAGCGGCGAGTTTCCGAACGGCTGAGTCATGCGCGCACTATGCCTCATGCGCTAGTCTGTGCCAACCGGTCGCAGGTGTTTTTCACTAGCCCGCCACGTCGTAGCCAGCCAGCGCGGCGAAATTCACCAGATCGTTATCCGTCGCGCCCAGACCTGCGATCTGCACCGGGCGGTTCAACCCGACAATAAGCGGACCGACCACTTTGCTGCCGCCCAGCTCCTGCAGCATCTTCGTCGAGATGCTCGCGGAGTAGACCGCCGGCATGATCAGCACGTTCGCGGTGTCCGACAAACGGCAGAACGGATAGGCGGACATCGCCTTGCGGCTCAGGGCGGCATCGGCGGTCATCTCGCCGTCGTATTCAAAGTCGACGCCCCAATCATCAAGGATCTTCACCGCCTCGCGGACGCTCTCGCCGCGCTCGCCCGTCGGGCGGCCGAACGAGGAATGCGCCAGCAGCGCGACACGCGGCTTGAAGCCGAGCCGGTGCGCCACCCGCGCGGCCTCCACCGTGATATAGGCCAACTCGATCGGGGCGGGCATTTCGTGGACGGAGATGTCGGCGACCAGCACCATCCGCCCGCGCGCCTGGATGAGCGAAACGCCGATGGGCGTGTGGCCGGGCTTGGGATCGAGCACCTTGCGCACATCCTGATAGGCCGTCTCCCAGTTGCGTGTGACCCCGGTGACCATCGCGTCGGCATGACCCATCGCAACCATGCAGCCAGCGAAGATGTTGCGGTCGGTGTTCACCAGCCGCTGGCAGTCGCGCTTGAGATAGCCCCGCCGCTGTAGCCGGGTGTAGAGGAAGTCTGCGTACTCCGCGTTGTGCTCCGACACGCGGGCATTGACGATTTCGATCTCGTCGCAGTCGCGCATGATGCCGGCCTGGTCCATCGTTTCGCGGACCGTGTCTTCGCGCCCGATGAGCACTGGCGTGCCCAGCCCGGCCTCGGCGAAGGCGCTGGCAGCGCGGACGACCTGCTCCTCCTCGCCCTCGGCAAAGACCACGCGTTTGGGTGTCTCGCGG
>CAYYSM010000196.1:0-5359 GCA_964474225.1 uncultured Hyphomicrobiaceae bacterium | reverse complement strand
ATCGGCTGCCGCGCATGTCCAGAACGGCACCATAGCCGCTCAATCGAATGCCGCGGAGGAGGGGATGCTCGTTGCGACGGGCTCGGGCGGCTCGATCACCGTGCAGTCGATCGGCAGCCAGACCGTGGTGAGCAACAGCATCACGGGCGACGACAATTACCTTGAGGTGCATGCCGATCAGGACAGCGAAAACACCGGCAGCGTGACGAATAACGGCGAAGTCAACCAATAGCAGCTGCAAGGACGGGCCGACGCCAGACGACAGGGGCGGCGTTGGAGAGGGGGATAAAAAATGCTGAGCGGACCAAGCTCAATAAAGGGCATGTCGGCGGCCCTCATCGGTGCCGCGGCTCTGGCGGGATGCGCCGCGCCGGCGATGACCGACCACACGGCGCCCTCGCCGCAAGTCAACGTGAGGCAAGCCGCGCTGCCAACGGCGGTGCAGCCATACCCGAAAATCGAGCGTGTGCTGCACTGCGTCCGGGACACTGGCGTGCTGCATGGCAAGACCTTCGTGGTCGGCAGCTTCGCGGACAGCACGGGCAAGATCAACGCGGTCGCCCAGGGCGCGACCGGCAACTTCGTGCCGCAAGGCGGCAGCTCGTCCTATATCACCGACGCCATCAGCAAGATGGGCGGCAGCGCCGTCTCCACCTATTTCGGCAATCCGACGCGGGCGGTGCGCGCCCATTACGCCATCAACGGCATCTTCAACAGCCTCGATTTCGGCCAGCCGGCGGAGGCCGATGTGCGCGTGAGCGGCTGGGGGCCGACGCTCGGCAAGGGCTTCGCGCAGCTGACGCTGTCGATCCAGCTCGATGAGGCCGACACGCGCGTCAACCGGCAGATGAGCATGATCCAGCGGCCGGTGCGCTACCAGCAGATCGGCGTGGGCGTGGGCGACACGCTCGATAACGTTCTGGTCACCGGCAACATCGTGTTCCGCAACCAGGAGCGGCTCCAGTTCGAGGCGCTGAACGGACCGATCGCGCTGGGCGTGGCGGATGTCGTGATGAAGGAATTTCCCCAGGCGGCGGACCACTGCCGGGGGATGGTGGCGGACCTGCTCGACACCGTGTCGTGACGGGCGGCGAGGCCAGTGGGCGGGGGCCAGGCCGGTCTGGCTCGGAGTATGAGCGTGTTCGGTTGTTACCACTCATGCAACTTACAAGAGAGCGAAAATGAGAAATGCGAAACTGATGACGGGCGTCGCGCTGGCGGCGCTGTGGGCGGGGGCGTCCGGCGCGTTCGCCGTAGATGTCGGAGACATTACGCAGTCTGCTTCGCAGACGGCCGGTGTTTCCAATACGGGTCAGGTGAAGGTCATCAGCCTCAATGGTGATGGCTCGTCTGCGTCGGTCTCTGCGACGGGCGCGCTGTCCGCCGTTTCCGTCAACGGCATTGGCGTTGGTGCCGATGATCTGACGGGCGATGCGGACATTGCCAGCGATGGCGGCGGCAACTTCATTCGCCAAGAGACTACGGTGAATACCTCGGCTGGTATCAGCAACACCGGTTTCGTCGACGTCGACGGTAGCGGCAACGTGGCGGGTGATGGCGCTTCCGCGTCGCTTTCGGCCACCGGTGCGGCGTCCGCCGTGTCGTCGCGTTACATTGGCTCGACGGGCAACACCAATTTCGGTGATGTGACTCAGACGACGACGATCCAGGGTGGTTCCGACGTCACCAACTCCAGTGTTCAAGATTCTGGAGACCTCTTCGATCCATTCGGCGTGAGGGGCGATGGCGCGTCGGTCAGTGCGTCGGCGACCGGCGCGGTTTCGTCTGTTAGCCTGACGGGCATCAATTCCAACATCAACGCCGGGCAGAGCGTCGGCAACATCCGTCAGACGACAACGACGGCCAACGGTACGGACGTGTCGAACGGTAGCCAGCCGAACATCACCAAGAACGTGGAGGAGATCCGGGGCGACGGCGCGTCGGCTTCGGTGTCGGCGACCGGTGCCGCGTCTTCCGTCTCGGTCACGCAGATCGGCGCTTTTGGCACTGACCTGGATACCGAGTTCGGTAATGTCCGGCAGGACACAACAGCCGGCGACGGTGATGTTTCGAACTTCGCCCGGAAGTTCAGCGCGCAGCCTACCAACGGCCTCAATCGGGTCTCTGGTACCGGTGCATCCGCTTCGATCTCCGCCACCGGCGCGGTTTCGGCCGTGGCCGCGACCTACATCGAAACTGGTGTGACCTCCGAGACCGAGGTCGGTAACATCAACCAGACTACGCTCAACCGCGGTGGTACCGTCAGCAACGTCGGTGAATTCGGCGCTTCAAGCGGCACGATCCTGTCGGGTGACGGTGCGTCGATCTCGATCTCCGCGACTGGTGCGGCGTCTGCAGTGTCGGCTACCTTCATCAACTCGGCTGAATATGACGAAGTTGACGTCGGCAACATCCGGCAGGATACGACCAACAATGCGGAAGTCAGCAACACTCATGGGGGTAATTTTTCTTCGGGTACCCTTCCTGAGGCCATCCTGAGTATCGGCAACATTACGGGTGATGGCGCCAGCGTCAGCATCAGTGCAACCGGGGCCGCATCGTCTGTCTCGCTGACCAGCATCAATAATTTCGGTGCTGGCGTCACGCCGGACGCGAACATCGGCAACGTCACCCAGGATGCCGTCAACCGCGGCGATGTGACGAACGAAGGTAGAAAGCATCCCGGAGGTTCCTCTGCTGATCCGGCAGACAGCGTCATCAACACCGGCAACATCTCCGGCACTGCCGCGTCGGTATCGATCTCCGCGACCGGTGCGGTTGCCGCGCTGTCTGTGACCAGCATCAACGACACACAGGGTCTGGGCAGCACCAACACCGGTAACATCAATCAGACGGCGTCCAACAGCGGAAACGTCACCAACTTCGGCCTGAGCGACGGTGGTAGTGGCACCACTACGGGCGTCATAAATGCCGGTACGCTGAGCGGTGCTGGCACCTCGGCGAGCGTCTCTGCGACGGGTGCGGCGGCGTCCGCATCCTTCTCCGCGATCGACTAAGCGCCGCGGATCATGAACCACTTGGGAGCCGGGCCCTCGGGCCTGGTTCCTCCATCTCGACGAGTGTCCACAGGGAGGATTCTAATGAAATCTGGGCTGATCATTTTGGCTATGGCGCTGATTTGGACATTTCCCGCGCTGGGTACCGTCCATGCGCAGGACCGGAATTGGCAGACCGCCTGCGATGACACCCGCTGCCAGCTTTTCAGCGAGATCAAGGACGAAGAGGGCGCGACGCTCGCCCGGCTCTACATGCAGAACCTCGCGCAAGACGGGCAGGATGCGAGCGTGGTGGCGCTCGTCAGCTTGCCGCTCGGCGTCTACATTCCCTCAGGCGTCGCGGTCGATGTTGATGATGATTTCGTCTTCCGCGCGCAGCTTCTGGAATGCCGCGAGGATGAAGGTTGCCGCGCCGCGTTCGACCTCACCCCCGAAATCCTCGAAGAAATGAAGATGGGCGGTGAGATGTCTATCGCGATCGTCGACGGGCGCAGCCGCCGGGCGATTGCCTTTAACTTTTCTCTCATCGGTTTCACCAAAGCTTATGGAGAGTTCGCGGCCAGGATGTAGCGCGCCTGGCCAGAGCCGGTCGCTCCTGACCGGCCGCGCCAGGAAGGGACGGAGACCATGTCATCGGCAAAGCGCAGGGCGGGGGTTTCAATCTTGAGCGTAACCGTCGCCTTCGCGCTGTCGGCCTCCGCCGCGCTCGCGCAGAGCCGCTTTGACGGCACGAACGATGTGCCGGGCCAGCGGGTCATCAATGGCACGACCACGAAGATCAACCCGGACCGCATCCCGGAAGAGCCGTCCATGGGCGACACCACCCTCCGCCCGCGCTTCTACATGAGCCCGAGCAGCCGCTGCACGACGCTGGAAGACCGCCTGCCCGGCGGCTGCGAGGCGAATACCCTTCTGCGGAAGAACGCGTTCAAGCGCGGCCTGATTTATCAGGACGGCGCTCCGTCAGGCTTCCCATTGTCCGCGATCGTCCTGCTACCCTGACCGCCGTGGCCGTCACGGCGCGCGCTGCGCCCCGCGGAACAGGAACGGCACGATCAGGAACAGGCCGAGCAGCCGGATGAGCTGATGCCCGGCAACGAAGGCCGGATCCACGCCAAGCGCCAGCGCCAGCGCGACCATCGTGTCGAACCCGCCCGGCGCCATCGCCAGCCACATCTGCATGAAGGGCAGGTCGAGATAGGCCGCGGCCGGCCAGGCGATCAGCGCCGTGATGGCGACAGCGATGCTGATGCCGCCCGCGCTCATCCCTAGGCAACCGGCGAGATAGGCCCGGTCGATCCCGGCGAAGCGCGCGCCGACCGATGCGCCCAGCACGATGAAGGCGGCGGCGACCAGCGGCTCCGGCAGGCGGCCCGCGATCGTGCCGGAGGCGAACAGCCCGCCGGAAATGAGCATCGCGCCGGTGAGCGCCGGAGCGGGGACGCCGAAGCGCCGCGCGAGCAGGAAGCCGGCCACCGCGACCGCCAGCAGCGCAACAAGCTGCGGCATGCCGACCAGCGGCGCCACAGTCTGCGCCCCGCCTCCGAGATCGACGCCCAGGCTGACGACCAGCGGCACGGCCATCATCAGGATCGCCAGCCGCAGCGACTGCAGCACCGCCACGCGGCGCTCATCGACGTTGAGCTCATCCGCCAGCGCCAGCACCAGCGACACCGCGCCCGGGATCGCGCAGAGCCGCGCCGTCGGCGTGTCGAGTCCGTGCATCCGCGTAAAGTAGCGCGGCAGGACGACGACCAGCGCCGCCATCGCCACCGCCAGCGCCAGCAGCGATACCGGCCAGCGGGGCAGGGCCGCGAGCGTCTCCGCCGTCACCGTCGAGCCGACGACGACGCCGAGCATGAGCAGGGCGACATTGCGCAGCGCTTGGCTGATCCGTTCGTCCAGCCCGGCCAGCGCCGCGACCGCGCAGGCGAGGATCGCGCCGCTGAGATAGCCGCCGGGCACGCCGATGAGCGCGAAGGTGACCCCGCCGACGGCGGCGATCGCCAGGGTGCGCAGTTGGATGGCGATGGATGCGCGCGGGGCAGGCTCCATCAGGCCGCCTGTATCGCCCGCGCTGCCACGGCAGCTTTGACGGCCGGAGGCCAGGCCCGTCGAGCCGGCGTGGCATTGCATGGCGGGTGATGGCAATGTGTGTCGCGTGGCATGGCCTGAAAGCTCCGGCCACCCGCGGCCGATGTCAACCCGCACAACGCACATATGGGATAGGCGATCCGCCAGGCGCAATTCAGTTTTGCGGGAAGTGGGGAGCTGGTGGAGCCGAGGGGAATCGAACCCCTGACCTCCTCATTGCGATTGCTGCGCTGTACCAACTGAGCTAC
>CAYYSM010000195.1:0-5362 GCA_964474225.1 uncultured Hyphomicrobiaceae bacterium | reverse complement strand
GCAGGCGTTGGTGATCTCGTTCAGATTGTGCGGCGGGATGTTCGTCGCCAGGCCAACCGCGATGCCGCCCGCGCCGTTGACCAGCAAGTTCGGGAACTTCGCCGGCAGGACGGTCGGTTCGCGCTCGGAATTGTCGTAGTTGTCCTGGTAATCGACGGTGTCCTTGTCGATGTCGTCGAGCAGCGAATGCGCGACTTTCTCCAGCCGGCACTCGGTGTAGCGCATGGCCGCCGGGGGGTCGCCGTCGATGGAGCCGAAGTTGCCCTGGCCGTCGACCAGCGGCAAGCGCATGGAGAAATCCTGCGCCATGCGCACCAGCGCGTCGTAGATCGCCTGGTCGCCATGCGGGTGATAGCGGCCCATCACGTCGCCGACAACGCGCGCGGCCTTCTTGTAGGGCTTGTTCCAGTCCAGCCCGTTTTCCTGCATCGTGTACAGGATGCGCCGGTGGACCGGCTTGAGCCCATCGCGCACATCGGGCAGCGCCCGGCTCACGATCACGCTCATCGCGTAATCGAGGTATGAGCTGCGCATCTCGCTGGTGATGGATCTGGTGCGGATGTCGAAGCCGTCGCCTTCCGGCGCGGCGCCGTTTCCGGGGATGTCGGAATTGTCGGACACGATGCGGTGATCTTTGCGTGTTTTGCGGGGCTATCGTTTCGGGACGCATCTGCGGCGTCTGTCGCTACCAGAGATATAGCGATTGAGTCGTCTCACGCAATCGTGAGCGCCGGGGCGCGGTCAGCTATGCACGACAAACTCATCGAGCAACGGCAAGACTGCCGCACGGGCCTATTTGCGGCGCTGGGCTTGCGATCTTGACATCCGTCCTAAATTAAGGCGATGAGACTCCCGCAAGTGCGGCATCTGGACGGCAGGCGGGTGTAGCTCAATGGTAGAGCAGGAGCCTTCCAAGCTCAAGATGAGGGTTCGATTCCCTTCACCCGCTCCAGCAATGCGATCCGGCCGGGGGCGTGGAACAACTTTCCACAGGAAATCAACAATTTTCTGCTGGCGTTCCCCGGCGTTCGGTGTTATTTGTCAACGCTCAGGTTTACAAAGGCATCAGAAGCTGTTGCGGCTCTCCCCAAGGTTTGATGGACGGTCAGGCTGAAAGGGGTCGGGTCGCGTTGTCGCGTTTTTGGGCGCTCGGCGTGCGGGCGCGCGGAGGAGTGTAGCTCAATCGGCTAGAGCACCGGTCTCCAAAACCGGGGGTTGGGGGTTCGAGTCCCTCCACTCCTGCCATTGGGAAGACCGGCCTCGCCGGAGCAAACGATAACGCGGCCGCGACGCTTCGTGACGGTTTGGTGCGGCGGAATTTGGTGCAGCATGGCGAAGACCAACCCTTTCGAATTCATCCAGCAGGTGCGGCAGGAAACGGCCAAGGTGACATGGCCGACGCGCCGCGAGACGATCATCACCACGATCATGGTCCTGATCATGGTGACGCTGGCGTCTATCTTCTTCTTCATTGCGGATCAGATCCTGGGCGGCATCGTCGGCCTGCTGCTTGACGCCAGCCGCTAGACGCCCCCGCACCGCGCCCGAAAACACGACATTCAAGAACACGAAGGGGCCATCAAGCAGGCCATGTCGAAGCGCTGGTACATCGTTCACACATACGCGAATTTTGAAAAGAAGGTGGCGGAGAGCATCAGGAAAGAGGCCGAGACGCATGGTCTGGCCGATGCGTTCGAAGAGGTGCTCGTGCCGATGGAAGAAGTCGTGGAGATGCGCCGCGGCCGCAAGGTCAATGCAGAGCGCAAGTTCTTCCCCGGCTACGTCCTCGTCAAGATGGATATGAACGACGCCACCTATCATCTCGTGAAGAACACGCCGAAGGTAACGGGCTTTCTGGGGGCAGAGAACAAGCCGATCCCGATTTCCGAGTCCGAGGCCGAGCGCATCCTCCATCAGGTGCAGGAGGGCGTTGAGCGGCCGAAGCCCACGGTCACGTTCGAGATCGGCGAGCAGGTGCGGGTGGCCGACGGGCCGTTCGCCTCGTTCAACGGTCTGGTCGAGGAGGTCGACGAGGAACGCTCGCGCCTGAAGGTCGCGGTGTCGATTTTCGGCCGCGCCACGCCGGTCGAGCTTGAATACGGACAGGTCGAGAAGATGTAACCGCCGACGGCGCGGGGGAATAAGGAGCCGGGGGGCAAAATCTGAACATGGTATCGGCACGCAGCCGACTGTAATCACGGCGCTCATCCGCCGTGATAATCCGAAGTCTCCGCGCGCGGAGGCAGTTTGCGGGAGGGCGCGCCGCCCGTTGGACCGCTAACCCGAGGCAGCGAGAGCTTGCCAACAATGTCTTAGGGGAAACTGATGGCGAAAAAGGTAACAGGATATCTCAAACTGCAGGTTCCGGCCGGCCAGGCCAATCCGTCGCCGCCTATCGGCCCGGCGCTTGGCCAGCGCGGCCTGAACATCATGGAGTTCTGCAAGGCGTTCAACGCCGCATCCGGCGAGATCGAGCCGGGCGCGCCGGTGCCCGTGCTCATCACGATCTACCAGGACAAATCGTTCACTTTCGCGCTGAAGACGCCGCCGGCGACATACTTCTTAAAGAAGGCGGCGGGTCTGAAGTCCGGCAGCAAGGAGCCGGGCCGCGCCAAGGCCGGTTCGGTGACGCGCGACCAGCTCCGCGAGATTGCCGAGGCGAAGATGAAGGACTTCAACACCGACGACATCGAGGCGGCGATGCGCATCGTCGAGGGGTCGGCGAGGTCGATGGGTCTGGCGGTGCAGGAGTAACGACGATGGCGAAGATTGGAAAACGCTTGCGGAACCTGCGCGAGAACATCGAGCGCGACAAGTCCTATGACATCGCTGAGGCGGTGAAGCTGATCAAACAGAACGCCGCGGCGAAATTCGACGAGACGGTCGAGGTGGCGGTCAATCTGGGCGTCGACCCGCGCCATGCCGATCAGATGGTGCGCGGCGTCTGCCAGTTGCCGAACGGCACGGGGCGCGAGGTCCGTGTCGCCGTGTTCGCCAAGCCGGAGCGCCAGGACGAGGCGCGCGAGGCCGGCGCGGACGTGGTCGGCGCGGAAGACCTCGTTGAGGAGGTCCAGAAAGGAAATATCAACTTTGATAAATGTATTGCGACCCCGGACATGATGCCATTGGTCGGCCGGCTGGGCAAAGTGCTCGGTCCGCGCGGCATGATGCCGAACCCGAAGGTCGGCACCGTGACCAATGACATCGGCGAGGCCGTGCGCTCTGCGAAAGGCGGCGCGGTCGAATTCCGGGTCGAGAAGGCCGGCATCGTCCATGCCGGTGTGGGCAAGGCAAGCTTCCCCGAAGATGCCCTGGTGGAGAATATTCGCGCCTTCGCCGATGCGGTGATGAAGGCGAAGCCAGCGGGCGCCAAGGGTACCTATCTCAAGAAGCTGTCGGTCACATCGACAATGGGGCCCGGCGTTCAGGTCGACACGCAGAGCGTGCTGAGCGCCTGACAGAGTTTCTGGCGGCCGCGCGCCGCTGACAAGTTTCCGGCGTTCGCGCCGGAAAGCGCCGGGCTGTAAGGCCCGGCAACAATCCTGTCCGAGACTGGGGGCGCCGCAAAGGCTTAATCCCGCAAGGGGCCCGCAATAGACAGGGGTGAGGCGCTGGATCGAAGCGAGGTTTCGTTTCGCGAAAGCGTCCACGTGACTGTACGCCATGCTTTCCGTTTGGGCGTCAGCCACGGCCCTTGGGACAGGTTTTCTAAGCTGTCGCTCGGGCCTTTTGCAAAAGGCTGGCGACATGGTGGAAGTGGTGACGACCGGCTCAAAGCCGGTCCCGCCAGAACCTTGGAGAGAAGCGGTGGAACGAGCCGAAAAAGTCGAGATGGTCGAACATCTTGGCCACGTATTCGAAGAGTCCGGCTCTGTCGTCGTCGCGCGCTACACCGGACTCACGGTGGCCGAGATGACCGATCTCCGCGAACGCATGAAAGCGGCCGGAGCTCGGTTCAAGGTCGTCAAAAACCGCCTCGCCAAGATCGCGCTGCAGAACACCGACCGCGGTGACGCCGCGGAGCTGTTCGTCGAACCGACCGGGATCGCCTATGCCGAAGACCCGGTCGCCCCGGCCAAGGTGGCCACGCAGTTCGCCAAGGAGAAGGACAAGTTCATCATCGTTGGCGGCATCGTGGGCAGCGGGGCCGTGGATGCAGACGGTATCAAGGCGCTCGCCGACATGCCGTCCATCGACGAGATGCGGGCAAAGCTCCTCGGTGTCCTGAACGCGCCTGCAGGCAAGCTCGTGCGGACGCTGAACGCGCCGGGCGAGAAGCTTGCTCGCACGCTGAACGCGCCGGCCTCCGATCTGATCGGGGTGCTTCAGGCCCGGAAGCAGCAGCAGGAAGAAGCAGCCTAAGGTCTTGGCAACACCTGAAACGGAAAACCCAAACGGAAGCAAGGTAAGGAAAGATGTCTGAAGCGACCGATCGTATTTACGAAGAACTGTCCAAGCTTACGGTGCTTGAAGTCGCCGAGCTGGTGAAGAAGCTGGAAGACGAGTGGGGCGTGTCGGCCCAGGCGGCGCCGATGGCCATGCCGATGGCGGGCATGCCGGCCGCTGGCGGCGCTGCGGAGGCCGAGCCGGCTGAGGAGCAGACGGAATTTGACGTCATCCTCGCCTCGTTCGGTGACAACAAGATCGGCGTCATCAAAGAGGTGCGCGGCGTCACCGGCCTCGGGCTGAAGGAAGCCAAGGAGTTGGTGGAGGGCGTGCCGAAGCCGCTGAAGGAAGGCGTGCCGAAAGACGAAGCCGAGGAGATCAAGAAGAAGCTGGAAGACGCCGGCGCGAAAGTCGAGGTCAAGTAAGCATTCTCGCGGGCCCGGGCCCGCAACAAGCGATCGGTCGGCGGGCGGTCAATGCCCGCCGGCCCCTCAAAAAGCGGCTTTCCCCGCGCGCTCCGGAGAAGCGTGCGCGGCAAGCGGCTTTTCCGCGCCTCATCCGCTCAGAGGCGCAACACGGACCGAGCGGTGCGACAAGGAGTTACGATGGCGCAGACATTCACGGGGCGCAAGCGCGTCCGCAAGACCTTTGGCCAAATCCGCGAAGTGGCCGAGATGCCGAACCTCATCGAGGTTCAGAAGCGCTCGTACGACGATTTCCTGATGGTGAAGGAGCCGAAAGGCGGCCGCCCGAATGAAGGGCTGCAGGCCGTGTTCAGTTCGGTGTTCCCCATCAAGGACTTTTCCGAGCGCTCGCAGCTCGAATTTGTCCGGTACGAGTTCGACGATCCCAAATACGACGTCGATGAATGCCAGCAGCGCGACCTGACCTACGCGGCCCCGCTTCGTGCGACGTTACGGTTGATCACCTTCGATGTCAACGAGGAGACCGGCGCGCGCTCGGTCAAGGACATCAA
>CAYYSM010000194.1:0-5367 GCA_964474225.1 uncultured Hyphomicrobiaceae bacterium | reverse complement strand
ACACCTGCATCAACTACCAGACCATCATGCCGCCGGTGATGGGCGATCACGTCGCCTTCGGCGATACCGGCGTGGTGATCTACTGCAACAGCGTGCTGGGCGCGCGGTCGAACTTTGAGGGCGGGCCGTCGGCGCTGGCGGCGGGGCTGACCGGGCGCACGCCGCGTTATGGTCTGCACCTGCCGGAGAAGCGCCGGGCGACGCGCCGCTTTCGTGTTCATGAGCAGCCGCAAGGGTTGACCGGCTGGGGCGTGCTCGGCGCTGTAATCGGGCGCGCTTGCGGCTCCTACTGGGAAGTGCCGGTCATCGAGGGGCTGGAGACAGTTCCCACCTCCGATGAGATCAAGCATTTCGGCGCGGCGATGGCGAGCTATGGCTCCTCGCCGCTATTCCATATCGTCGGCATCACGCCGGAAGCGCCGACGCTGGACGCGACCGGCGGCGCGAACCTGCCGCGCGAGGAAATCACGGCGGACGACCTGCGCGCGCTGAAATCGAATTTCGGCGGACGCGGCGACAAGGTGGATGTTGTGGTCTTCGCCGCGCCGCAGCTCTCGCTCGTGGAGATGCAGACGCTTGCTGGCCTGCTTGAAGGCCGCCGGCGGCATCCAGGCACGGCCGTCATCGTGTGCACCTCGCCCTCGGTCTACGCGGACGCGCTGCGGCTCGGCTATGTCGAGACCATCGAGGCATCGGGCGCGAAGGTGCTTCAGGGCACCTGCTTTTACAACCAGTATGCCCGCGAGATCGGCGAGGCGAACGGCTGGCGGCGGCTGCTGAGCAATTCCGCCAAGATCGTCAACATTCTCGGCGGCTATGGCTATGCGCCGGCGCTGGCCAGTATGGAAGAGTGTGTCGAGTCCGCCTGCGCAGGGGAGATTGTCTGATGACCGTTCTCAAGTGCCACCCGGGCATCGGCGGCCGCGTCGAGGGTTACGCGCTGGTATCGAGCGACAATTTCTCCGCGCGCTATGATCTGGACCGGAAACAGGGCGTGTTCTCGCGGCCCGATCACAAGCTGGCCGGGGAAAGTTATGTTGGGCGCATCCTGGTGATGAACACCGCGAAGGGCGGCGTGGCCTCGGCCTGGATGTTGCACGAGATGACCGCGCGCGGCATGGCTCCGGCCGCGATCCTCTTCAACCGCGCCAATACGATCCTCGCGCAGGGCGCGGCGCTGGCCGGCTTCGCGATGTGCGACCGGTTCGAGGACGGCGACGTGACGCAGCTCATCAAGAGCGGCGACTACCTGATCGTGGAGCCTGATGAGGGCCGCGTGACGGTCGGTCCTCAGCGCACGGGATAGAGACCAGCGCGCCTCTCCACGCGCCGGTCTCGTTGGTGCACAGCTATTTCTGTTCCAGCGCCTGCGAGGCTTTCGCCGCCTCATCAGCTTCGCGTTTGAGCGCGATCCGGTCCTGCCAGCCCCGGAAGGCGGCCAGGACGATGCTCAGGATCGTCAGTCCCCAGAAAACCCATGTGATGGTGCTGCGGAAGAAGATCTCGATGTTGGTCTGCGACATCAGCATCGACTGCCGGAAATTATCCTCCACCTGCGGTCCGAGGATGAAGGCGATGAGGAACGGCGCGGCGGGGATGTTGGTCAGCCACATGAAGTAGCCGAGAATGCCGACGCTCATCATCACGAGGACATCGAACAGCGAGTTGTTGATCGCGAAGCTGCCATAGGCGCACAGCACCAGAACCGATGGCATCAGGACTGATTTCGGCACGTCGGCGATCCGCCGGAACATGCGGATGGCGATCGAACCGAAGATCAGCAGGAAGATGGAACTGAGCATGATCCCGACGAACAGCGCGTAGATCAGCACCGCGTTCGTCTGGAACAGGACCGGGCCCGGCTGGAGGCCATGAACCATGAACGCGCCGAGGATCACAGCGGTGATGACGTCGCCCGGGATGCCCAGCGCGAGAAGCGGGATCAGCGTTGCGCCCGCCACGCCATTGTTGCCGGCCTCCGACGCCGCCACACCTTCGATCTCGCCCTTGCCGAAATTGGCCCGGTTCGGTGAGGAGCGACGCGCCTCGGAATAGGCGACGAAGGCGGCCGGCGCGCCGCCGATGCCGGGGATCGCGCCCATGATGACGCCGATGCCGCTGCTCTTGAAGATCGTCTTCAGGATGCGGCGGAACTCGGCGAATTGCAGCCCCGTCGTTCCCAGCGACATGACCTTGCCGTGGCTCAAAACCGAGCGCTGCGCGTAAACAATCACTTCGGGGATGGCGAATAGGCCGATCAGCACGGGGATGAAGTTGAGCCCGCTCATCAAGTTGGTCTCGCCGAAGATGAAGCGGTCTGTGCCGTAGACGAGATCGAGCCCAACGGTGGCCAACAGCAGACCCATTCCGGCCGAGATCATGCCCTTGAGCAGTGAGTTGCCGGACACGCCCGCGATGACCGTCAGCGAAAACAGCATCAGCGTGAAATACTCCGGCGGCCCGAAATTCAATGCCAGCGCAGCGAGCCACCCGGCGAACACGATCAGCGACAGGTTCGAGACGAAGTCGGCGATCGCCGAGGAATAGAGCGCAGTCTGCAGCGCCTTGCCAGCCTGGCCCTTCTGCGACATCGGATAACCGTCGAGCACGGTACAGCTCGACGCAGGCGTGCCCGGCGCCTTGACCAGAATTCCGGGAATCGAGCCGCCGAAAATGCCGCCTTTGTAGACCCCGAGCAGGAAGAGAATGCCGACGATGGGGTCGAGCGCGAAGGTAAACGGCAGCGCGAGCGCGACGCCCATGGTCGCGCTCATGCCCGGAATTGCGCCGACCACGATGCCGAGAGCGACGCCGCCGGCCAGCGCGAGGATATTCGTGAAGTTTGCCAGAAGCCCAACGGCCTGGATGAGGGCGTCCATCGTGCTCATGGGAACGTCAGCCATTCACCGCCCGGGATCGGGACATTCGCGACCTTGAAGAAGAACAGATAGAGCAGCATCGGCAGGACCGGCGTTGCGATGAGCAGCAGCGATATGTTGGGCCGCGCCGTCATCAGCCCGACCGCCAGCAGGGCCACCATCGAGGCCGGAACCAGGCCGATCATGAGGATCAGCCAGTAATAGACGAACAGGAAGGCGATGACGGCGATCGAGCGGATCTGCCCGGACCAGCCGCTGCTTTCCTCGTCGCCTTCCACGTCATCAGACTTGTGCGGGACGATTTCACCTCTTTGCCAGGCGATCGCCGCGCGCATGAACAACAGCGCCGACATGGCGAGCATAAACAGCGCGATGATGTTCGGCCAGAAGGCGGGCGACATCACTGGCGAGCGCACGCCCGAAGGGACCGTGATGCCGGCCGGGATGATGACGAGATAGAGCAGGGCCGACAGCACGGCCAGCCCTGCACCAAGCCAGAGGTCGCGATATGTCATCGAGGGACTCCAGCCGTTTCAAACGCGATGCGTGCGCAACGCCTACTCGACTTCCATGCCGAGTTTGACCACCAGTTCGCGGAAAACTTCGTACTGGTTGTTGATGAAGTCGATGGACTCCTGGACCGACATCTGAACCGGGACAGAGCCGAGGTCGCGCGCCTTTTGCAGGAACTGCTCGTCCTGGCCAACCTCCTGCAGCCATTCGCCCCATTTGGTCTTGACCTCTTCAGGCAGCCCCTTCGGCCCGGCGATGCCGCTCCAGCCAACGAGCGCGTTCAGCTCGCCATGGCCCAGTTCGTTCGCCGTGGGCGCATCGATGCCGGGCACCGGCTCTTCGGTCGTCACCATCAGCGGGCGCAGCACGCCGTTCTTGATGTGACCGGCAAGCGCCGAGGAGTTCGTGCAGATGAAGTCGGCATTGCCGGTGATCACGGCCGTCGCAGCCGCGCCGCCGCCACGGAAGGGCAGATGGATGAGCGCCTCGTTGGCTTTCTCCACGCCATACGCGTCGATCACGAGCGGGGAGGCGAGATGAAGCAGCGAACCGACGCCAGACGAGCTGAAGCTGACGGAGCCAGGGTTCTCCTTGATCCGGGAAACCAGGTCATCCATCGACTCGATGTCGGACTCCGCCGAGACGGCGCAGACCACCGGGTTGATCTCGAAGACGCCGATGTAGTCGAAATCGTCGATGGCGTAGGGGAGCGTGGCCTTCATCGCCGGGTTCACGGTGTGAGAGCCAACGCGCGCGACCATCATCGTGTAGCCATCCGCGTCGGCGTTGGCGACCGACGCCGTCCCCGTGACGCCGCCGGCGCCAGTGCGGTTCACCGGCAGAACCGGCTGGGGCACGTAATTCGGCGTGACGGAGGCGAGGTTGCGGCCCGCGATGTCGGTCGCGCCGCCAGCGCCATACGGGATCACGAGCGTGATCGGGCGTTCGGGGTACTGCGCATGCGCAGCCGCCGCCGAAAACGCGAGCGCGGCGGCAGCGGCCAGGACTTTTGCAAACATTTTCATTGGTTGGTCTACTCTCCTTGGGTTTCTCTCCGAGATTGTCTGTGTTTGCCGCAGAAGCGGCGTCTGAATGGCGCGTGGGGTCGCCGCCCTTCATCATCTGCGCCGAGGATCATGAAGGGCATTTTCAACGTTATCATATCCTTATAGCGGATTGCGAGCCACTACGCACCCACCTGGCTCAGCGATCGGCGTGGGCACGCGCTTGCGCCATGATCCGGAAGGAGAGCGGCCGGCCGCGATGCGGATCTTTGCAAGCTGGCTGGTTGCAAGGGGCGCTGGCCCTCAAGCCACCATCTGGAACGCCAGCCCGGCCAGCATCGCGCCGATGAGCCCGAGCAGGAAATACGCCGCGAACACGCGCGGTTTCACCAGCGACCAGACCGCGGCCATCGCGGGGACCGAGCTGACCCCGCCTGCGATGATGAACGCCATCGCCGCGCCCATGCTCATGCCCTGTTCGGTCAGCCCGGCGAGCAGCGGCGGCGCGACATAGGCGTTGAGGTAGGCGGGCACGCCGACCACCGCCGATATAGCGATCGGCAGCAGGCCGTCGCCGCCGACGACGCCGGCGATCAGGCTGGCGGGTACGTAGGTGACCAGCAGCGCTTCGAGCACATAGGCCAGCGCCAGCCATTTCGCGAGGAACAGCGCATTCCCGGCCAGTTCCGTGCGGAACGTGTCGCGGCGCTCGGCCTCGCCCCAGAAGCGCCAGACCGGCTGGCCGTCGAAGCCTGATGTCTTCTTGCAGCAGCCGCCAGATGAGCGCGGGCGCAGCGGGTCGGCGAAGGCGCCTTGCGCCATCATTGCCTTGATCGCGAAACCACCCATCAGCCCGAGCGCGACCGCGGCAACACCCTTGGCAATGGCGAAGGGCCAGCCCAGCGCCCCGGCGGTGATGAGTAGCGTCGGCGGGTCGATCAGCGGGGAGGACAGCCAGAACGCCATCACCG
>CAYYSM010000193.1:0-5379 GCA_964474225.1 uncultured Hyphomicrobiaceae bacterium | reverse complement strand
GACCTTGACACCGGCCTGGCGGGCCGGGGGTTCCTCGACCATTTCCCAGGCAAGCCGCGGCGCCACGTCGACGCCCAGATCCTCGGGCGTGTACTTGTCGATCGGCTTCTTCTTGGCCTTCATGATGTTCGGCAGCGAGGCGTAGCGCGGCTCGTTGAGGCGCAGGTCGACCGTGACCACCGCGGGCACCTTGAGCTCGAGCTTCTCCAGGCCGCCGTCGACCTCCCTGGTCACCTTGGCTTGGCCGTCGGCGATCTCGATTTTGGAGATGAAGGTGCCCTGGGGCCAGCCGAGCAGGGCAGCCAGCATCTGGCCGGTCTGGTTGTTGTCGCCGTCGATCGCCTGCTTGCCGAGGATAACCAGCTCCGGCCCCTCCTTCTCGACGACCGCTTTCAGGAGCTTGGCGACGGCAAGCGGCTCGAGGTCGGTATCGCTCTGGATCAGGATGCCGCGGTCGCCGCCCATGGCGAGGCCGGTGCGTATCGTCTCCTGGGCCTGCTGGGCGCCGGCGGAAACGATGATGACCTCTTCGGCGAGGCCGGCCTCCTTCATGCGCACGGCCTGTTCGACCGCGATCTCGCAGAAGGGGTTCATCGCCATCTTGACGTTGCTCAACTCGACGCCCGACTTGTCCGCCTTGACGCGCACCTTCACGTTGGCGTCGATCACCCGCTTGATGGGAACCAGAACTTTCATGGCCTGTTGCGCCTCTCCCCTCGGTCATGCCTGTCCGGCGATGCGGCGCACGACCGCCGATCCGGTCCCGCCGCCGGCCCAGCGCCCGCTGAACGGGGCCGGCGCACGGACTCAGCGCGGGATCCTGGCTGCCAGGAGCTAGGCTCGGAGCCGCTGGTTGTCCGGATCGCAGGGCGAATCCGGAATCACCGTCGCCGGGAAGCGTTCGCCGAGGATCTCCACTTCGAGGTCGGTCCCCGGGTCCGCCGCGTCGGGCTGAACATAGGCGAGCGCCAGGCTCTTCGCAACCGCGTGGCCGTAGGCGCCGGAGGTCACGCGCCCGACCATACGACCATTCTGGTAGAGGGGTTCGTTGCCCCAGCAGTCGGCGTCGCGCGCGCCGACTTCCAGGGTGATGAAGCGCTGCGGCACGCCCTCCTCCTGCTGGCGCACGAGGGCGTCGCGGCCGACAAAGTCGCCCTTGTTCAGCCGCACGAAGCGCTGCAGCCCCGCCTCCAGGGCCGAGTACTCGCGCGTCAGGTCGAGGCCCCACATGCGGTAGGATTTCTCGATGCGCATGACGTCCATGGCACGCATGCCCACGAGACCGATGCCGTGCTCGGCGCCGACGCGCATGATCTCGTCGAAGATGTGGTTCTGGTACTCGATCGGGTGGTGCAGCTCCCAGCCCAGCTCGCCAACGAAGTTGACGCGCAGCGCACGCACATCTCCGGCCAAGCCGACGTTGATGGTCTGCGCGGTGAGCCAGGGAAAGGCCTCGTTCGACAGGTCAGCGTCGGTCAGGGCCTGCAGCACCTTGCGCGCGTCCGGTCCCGCGAGCACGAAGACGCCGCGGCTAGTCGTGATCCTGTCGAGTCGCACGGAGTGGTCGTCAGGCAGGTTCTTGACCAGAAGGTCCCAGTCGTAGCGTTCGGCCGCGCCCGAGGAGATCAGGTAGAATCGATCCTCGGCGAGCCGCGTGATGGTGAATTCGCTGCGCACCCCGCCGGTCCTGGTCAGGGCATGAGACAGCGACATGCGGCCGATCTTGCTCGGCAGCCTGTTGGCGACCAGGCGGTCTAGATAGGCCTCGGCGCCCGGGCCCGAGACCTCGAATTTCGAGAAGGACGTCAGGTCGATCAGGCCGACCTTCTCGCGCATGTGCCTGGCCTCTTTGCCGACATGCTCGAAGTAGTTGCTGCGCCGGAACGACCAGCGATCCTTGCGCTCCACGCCTTCCGGCGCGAACCAGTTCGGCCGCTCCCAGCCGTAGCGCTGGCCCCAGACCGCGCGCGCCCGCTCCAGGCGGTCGTGGCAGGGGCTGGTCTTGGCCGGCCGCGCCGCCGGGCGTTCCTCGTCCGGGTAGTGAATGATGAAGACGTGCTCGTAGGCCTCTTCGTTCTTGATCTTGGTGTAGCGCTTGTTGGCGTAGTTGCCGAAACGGCGCGGGTCGACGCCCAGCATGTCGATCGAGGGTTCGCCGCCGACGATCCACTCGGCGAGATAGCGCCCGGCGCCGCCGGCCGCGGTGACGCCGAAGGAATGGCCTTCGTTGATCCAGTAGTTCTTCAGGCCCCAGGCCGGCCCGATCAGCGGGCTGCCGTCGGGCGTGTAGGCGATCGGGCCGTTGATGATGTCCTTGATGCCGACCTCGGCGAAGATCGGCACCCGGTTGATCGCCGCCTCGACGTGCGGCATCAGGCGCTCGAGATCGCCGGGGAAGAGGTCCTGGCCGAAGGAGTCCGGCACGCCGTCGACGAAGCAGGCCGGCGCGCCCTTCTCGTAGGGGCCGAGAATCAGGCCCTGGCGCTCCTCGCGCATGTAATAGGAGGCGTCCGACTCGCGCAGCACCGCGAGCTCGGGCAGGCCCTTTTCCTTGCGCTCGATCAGGGCCGGATGCGGCTCGGTGACGATGTACTGGTGCTCGACCGGAATCACGGGCAGGTCGAGCCCGACCATCGCGGCGGTCTGGCGCGCGTAGTTGCCGGTCGCGGTGACCACGTGCTCGCAGGTGATCTCGCCCTTGGGGGTGGTGATCTTCCATTCGCCCGACGGGGTCTGGGCGATCGCCGTGACCGGCGTCTGGCGGTAGATCTCGGCGCCGCGGTTGCGCGCGCCGATCGCCAGCGCCGTTGTCAGGTCGGCCGGGGCGATGTGGCCATCCTGCGGGTGGTAGAGGGCGCCGACCAGCCCTTCGACGTTGCACAGGGGCCAGAGCTCCTTGATCTCCTGCGGCGTGACCAGCTCGAAGGGCACGCCGATGGTGTTGGCGGTGCCGCAGTACTTCCTGTACTCGTCCATGCGCTCCTGGTTGGTCGCCAGGCGCAGGTTGCCGGTGACGTGGAAGCTGACGTTCTGGCCGGTCTCTTCCTCGAGCGTCTTGTAGAGATCGACCGAGTACTTGTGGATCTGGCCGACGCTGTAGCTCATGTTGAACAGCGGCAGCAGGCCGGCCGCGTGCCAGGTCGAGCCGGAGGTCAGTTCCTTGCGCTCGATCAGAACGACGTCGGACCAGCCCTTCTTGACCAGATGATAAAGCGTCGAAACGCCGACGACGCCGCCGCCGACGACCACAACGCGCGCTTGATTCTTCATCGCCGCCTGTCCCGTTTTGATTGAGTGATCGGTCCAAATTCGAAGCCGGCGGAACAGCCTGCGGCCGCCGCCGAGCCCATGTGTCCTTGACCGCGAAGCATGCGCCCGGACGCCAGGAACCGACGCGCGCAGAGCGACATTGGCTTGGCCGATTGCGACGCCGCGTGTGATTACGCCTGCACGCCTTCGCTTTCCAGATCGTCCTGCAACGAGGGGCCGCCCTGCAGCCGCCGGAACCATGCCGTTCCAGGGGTAACGGGTCCGCGATCGACATCCGGCGCGCCGCGCCCCGCGATCAGGTCGCGCCGGTCCACCGTGCGGGTCTCGCTGGAGATGCGCGCCTCGTCGCTCGTGTTCGGGATTGTCGCGTGCAGATGCGTGGCGGAAAACGCCATCAGCGTGCCTGTGGGGACCACCAGCGGAAGTGCCTCGTTCCAGTCGATCGGCTCGCGGGCGGTGGGCAGTTCGGGATAGCCCGGCTCGGAGCGGGCGCGGCCTGAGTCCCAGCCCGCGCTGTCGTTGACCACCGGCCGGTCGAAGGCGCGGGGGAAGACCGCCATCGTGCGCTCCGCTGTGAGGTCATAGATCGGCAGCCACCAGTTGATCTGGCAGTCCAGCCCCGCGCCCCAGCTGTCGCGATGCGCGGGCAGCAGGCCGTAGCCGGGTCCGTTGGCGGTTTCGTTCGGCGGCGCGGAACGGAGCACCAGCCGGTCGCGATAGGTCGCTTCCGGCGCGAGGCCAGCGGCGACCAGCGCGTCGATCCAGTGCCGCGCGATCTCCGGCGACTGGGCGAAGCGTTTCTGCGCCTGGCGTATGGTCTTGCGGTAGGCACTCAACCCAAGCGCGCGATAGGCGGTGGGCGGATGCGCGCCGTCGAACACGTCTTCGAGGATCGCGCGGGCCTCGCTGATAAGCGCCTGTACCGGCGCCAGCCCCTCGAAAAACAGGATGCGCCCGGCATAAATGCGCCCGGCCAAGGCGTCGGGTGACAGCCCGCCGTTCACGGTTTCGATCCAGTCCTGAGCGGTCACGCTGGTCATCTCTGCGCCCTGCTATTCCGCTTATGATCATGCCTCACATATGCGCGCCGCGGCCCCGCGGACTGCGACTCCCGCCGGCCTGATCACGCCCTGAACACGACCGGTTTATCCCCCTGAGCAGCAAGGCCGATTTCAAGCTGTCAAAGAGTCGTTTTGGGGACGATATGCCGCGGCGGTTTGTGACCATATGCATCCAGAAACACGTTCGAGGCAAAGAGGAAGCACCGCATGCTGGAGAAAGCCGAAATGAGCGACAGCGACAACCAGCCAAACCGCTCGCACCCCAACGTTCCCGACGTCGATCAGTCGGATCGCATGGTGCCAATCAACCTGCGTCAGTCCGGCCCGACGCCGGTTCAGATGCTGATCTCGACGCGCGTGCGCAAGTCGCCGTTCTGGCATCTCGCCGTGGAAGCCGGCTGCTGGCGCGCAACCGTCTACAACCGCATGTATCATCCGCGCGGCTATGTCCGCCCGGAAGACGGCGGCGCGATGGCCGAATATGACGCGCTGGTCAACCGCGTGACGATGTGGAACGTCGCAGTGGAGCGCCAGATCCGCGTGAAGGGGCCGGACGCCGAGGCGTTCGTGAACTATGTCATCACGCGCGACGCTACCAAGATCAAGCCGATGCACGGCAAATACGCCATTCTCTGCAACGAGAAGGGCGGTATCCTGAACGACCCGGTGCTGCTGCGGCTGGAGGATGACGAGTTCTGGTTCTCGATCTCCGACAGCGACCTGATGCTGTGGCTGCAGGGCGTGAATGTCGGCAAGAAGTTCAACGTGGACATCGCCGAAATCGACGTGGCGCCGCTGCAGATTCAGGGGCCGCTGTCGGAAGACCTCATGACCGAGCTGTTCGGCGAGGAAGTCCGCAGCATGCCCTATTATGGCCTGATGCGCGGCAAGCTGGCCGGCGCGGATGTGATCGTCAGTCAGACCGGCTTCACCGGCGAGAAGGGCTACGAAATCTACACCTATGACAGCACGATCCACGCCGAGGCCGTCTGGTACGCTGTTCGTGGCGCGGGCGCGAGCTACGGCCTGCGCGTGATCGCCCCGGCGC
>CAYYSM010000192.1:0-5392 GCA_964474225.1 uncultured Hyphomicrobiaceae bacterium | reverse complement strand
AGCAGCGAGGCCAGCCCCTGCGTCGGCGGCGGCATGTTGTAGACCGTGCCGATACCGAGCGCGACGCTGATTGGCGCGACCTGCTGCGCGGCAAATCCCTCCAGATCGGTGAGCCGCACGGGGCTGCCTGCCGCTTCCAGATCGCCGGCCAGCGCCCGGGCAATATCGCCGTCATAGAAATCGCGCAGGCCGGCGCGCGCGAGCTGGTCCAGCGTCTCGGCCAGGCGCGGCTGGCGCAGCACGTCCCCCGGCTCAGGTGCGCGCCCTTCGATCAGAAACGTATCGGCGAAGCCGGACACATCCGCCAGTTCGCCCCGCTTGGCTTTCGTCAGCGCCGCCATGCTGTCGGTGATGACGATGCCCTCGCGCGCGTGGTGGATCGCATCGGCCAGCAGCCGGTCGAGCGGCAGCCGTCCGCCCGCCGCACGCGCCAGCGAGTGTGCCGCTTCCCAGCCCGCAATCGTGCCCGCGACCGTGAGCGCCGCCAGCCCGCCGCGCCCCGGGATCGCCCCGGTGACGCCCCGCGACGCGTAGAAGTCCGTTGTGGCCATCGCCGCCGCAGGTCCGCAGGCATCGATCCCCACGGGCGTCTCGCCCGGCGCGGCGATCAGCCAAAAGCCGTCGCCGCCGATCGCGTTCATGTGCGGATAGACCACAGCGATCGTCGCGGCCGCCGCAAGCATCGCCTCGATCGCGTTTCCCCCCACGCGCATGACGGCCAGACCGGACTGTGCGGCCAGGTGATGGGGCGCGGTGACCATCGCAGCGCGCGATCGCACTGAATACAGCATCGACCTCCGCTTTCTTTTCAGACAGTCGGCAATGGTGGGGGCTTGACGATAATGACCCTTGCACCTCCCCGCGGAGGACGCAAGGTGCGGGCCAGCGATCTCGATCGCCGACCTTGTGATGCGCCACAGAAGGCTTTCGGTATCGCCCGGACGGGCATGTCAAAGTGTTTATCCAGCTTGCGCCGCCTGTCGCCTGATCAACGGGAGCATGAACTTTATTGCGCCTCACTCCTCATCGCGCTGCGCGGCCTTCAGGAACGCGATGATTCCGGAAAAGTCGCGATCTGCGCCGCCCTCCGAGGCAAAGCGTTCGTAGAGCTTCAAGGCATGCGCGCCCATTGGCGTCGCCTGGCCGGTTTCGCTGGCCGCCTGTTGCGCGAGGCCGAGATCCTTGAGCATGAGCGCGGTGGCGAAGCCGGGCGTGTAGTCGCGATCCGCGGGGCTTTCCGGCCCCACCCCGGGCACCGGGCAATAGGTGTTGACTGACCAGCAGGACCCGGATGATGTCGAGATGACGTCGAATGCCGCTTGCGGCGACAGGCCGATCCGCTCTGCAAGCGCAAACGCCTCGCCCGCGCCGATCATCGAGACGGCCAGCAGCATGTTGTTGCAAATCTTGGCGGCCTGGCCCGAGCCGCCTTCGCCGCAGTGAATGATCTTTCCGCCCATGACGTCGAGGATCGGTTTCGCCTTCTCGAAGGCCTCGGCCGAGCCGCCGGCCATGAAGGTGAGCGTGCCTGCTTCCGCGCCCGCCGTGCCGCCGGAGACCGGCGCATCAAGCGGCAGCAGCCCGGCCTCGCGCGCCATCTCATGCGCTGCTTTGGCGCTGGCGACGTCGATGGTCGAGCAGTCGATGATGACCGCCCCTTCGGACGCGGCCGGAACGACCTCCTCGAACACGTTCAGCGCGACGGGACCGTCGGGGAGCATCGTGACGATAAACTCCGCATCCCGGACCGCATCGGCCGCGCTGGAGGCCGCCATCATGCCGTCGGCGCTGGCGGTTTCCACCGCTTCCGCCGCGGTGTCATAGACGCGAAGCTCATGCCCCGCCCGGTGAAGGTTCCGCGCCATCGGCAATCCCATGTTGCCGAGGCCGATAAATGCAATCCTGCTCATGGGTCCACCTCTTCTTAAGGAAATGGCACACTTTGCGCCGCTGTCAGCGATAGGTCATTTTTCAAGGATTCAGCGCCCGCTGCAAAGCGGCTTCTCGTGATCCGGGTGCCCGATCACCGTTTCCGTGCTGTCGCGGAGGGTGCTAGTCTATGGGTCCGGGAGCGAGCGACCCGAGGGCACGCGCGCCGGGTTTCGCGGGACATGCGGAAAGGGGAGAGGCGACGTGGCAGACGTCCATGTCCTGGAGGGCGATTACGACTACATCATCGTCGGCGCCGGCACCGCTGGCTGCGTGCTCGCCAACCGGCTGACCGAGGACCCGGCGACGCGCGTTCTGCTGCTCGAAGCGGGCGGCAGCGACAACTACCACTGGGTGCAGATTCCCATCGGTTATCTCTACTGTATCGGGAATCCGCGCACCGACTGGATGATGAAGACCGCGGCGGAGCCGGGCCTGAACGGCCGCTCGCTGGTCTATCCGCGCGGCAAGGTGCTCGGCGGCTGCTCCTCGGTCAACGGCATGATCTACATGCGCGGCCAGGCCGCCGACTATGACCACTGGCGTCAACTCGGCAATGTCGGCTGGTCGTGGGACGACGTGTTGCCGTACTTCCTGAAATCAGAGGACCACTACGGCGGCGACAGCGACCATCACCGGGCCGGCGGTGAATGGAAAGTCCAGCAGCAGCGTCTCTCCTGGGACATCCTCGAAGCCTTCCAGCGCGCGGCGATGGAGTTCGGCATCATGCCGCGCAAAGACTTCAACGACGGCAACAACGAAGGCTCGGGCTTATTCGAAGTCAACCAGGATCGCGGCGTGCGCTGGAACACAAGCAAGGGCTTCCTGCGTCCGGCCATGAAGCGCCCGAACTTGCGCATTCTGACCAAGGCCAGCACCGACCGGCTCATCATCGAGGACCGCAGGGCGGCCGGCGTTCGGTTCCGCCGCGCTGGCAAGACATACGAGGCAAGGGCGCGTGGCGAGGTGCTGCTGGCGGCGGGCGCGATCAACTCGCCGAAGCTGCTGGAACTCAGCGGCATCGGCCAGCCCGATATCCTGCGCGCGCTTGGCGTTGGCGTCGTGCTGGAAAGCCCTGGGGTCGGCGAAAACCTGCAGGACCACCTGCAAATCAGGACCGCGTTCAAGGTCCACAACGCCAAGACGCTCAACACGGCCGCCAATTCGCTGGTCGGCAAGGCGCGCATGGCGCTGGAATACGCGGTCAACCGCAGCGGCCCGCTGTCGATGGCGCCGAGCCAGTTCGGCATGTTCACCAAGTCGGATCCCGCGCTGGAGACGCCCGATCTGGAGTATCACGTGCAGCCGCTGTCCACCGACAGGCTCGGCGATCCGCTGCATCCGTTCCCCGCGATCACGGTGTCGGTCTGCAACCTCCGCCCGGAGAGTCGCGGCCACTGCCATGCCGTGACGCCGGACCCTGACCAGCAGCCAGAGATCAAGCTGAAGTATCTTTCTGCGCCGCGCGATCAGCAGGTCGCGCTCACGGCAGTGAAGCAGGCCCGGCAGATCATGACCGCCAAGGCGCTCGCGCAATATGCGCCGGAGGAGTTCCTGCCGGGGCCGGATGTCCAGTCCGACGATGAGCTGCTGCGCGCGATCGGCAACATCGCCACCACGATTTTCCACCCGGTCGGCACCTGCAAGATGGGCCAGGATGAGCACGCCGTGGTCGACAGCGCCCTGCGGGTGCGCGGGATCGATCGCCTGCGCGTCATCGACGCTTCGATCATGCCGACGATCACGTCGGGCAACACCGCGTCGCCGGTCATCATGATCGCGGAAAAGGCCGCCGACATGATCCGCCAAGACGCATCCGCCAGTGGCGGGTCCCGCGGGGAGCGATTCTCCGCGCGTGAGGCCGCGGCGGGTTGATCTGCGCCGGTATTTTCCCTGGCGCGCCGCCGCGGGGGGTTCAGCCCATGGATGCAGCGCCGGGCGCGGCGTGCTGCACGAGCAGCGTCTTGGCAGACGCGCCGACGACCTCCGCGATCTGCCGAAGCTGTGCGGCCAGCGGGCTGGTCTTGCGCCAGACCATTCCGACGGTGCGCGCGGGCTGTGGATCAGGGAAGCGCGCGAGCGCAACCGCGGCGGAGCGCGTCTCGACGCCCACGGCCATCTCCGGGATCAGCGTGACGCCGATGCCCGCGCTCACCATCTGCACGAGCGTGGAGAGCGAACTGGCGTCCAGCACTTCGCGCGGCCGCGCCGAGCGCATGTTGCAAAACGACAGCGCCTGATCCCGGAAGCAGTGCCCTTCCTCCAGCAGCAGCAGTCGCTCGTTGCGGAGCGTCTCGCTGCTCGGCACGGGCGTCGCCGCGTCCGCGCCGGGACGGACCAGCAGGAAATTCTCGGTGAACAGCGCGACCTCGGTCAGCGACGGCTCCGATACCGGCAGTGCGACGATCGCCGTGTCGAGACGGCCTTCCGTCAGTTCCTCGATGAGCCGCGGCGTCACCGTCTCGCGGACGTGGATGTCGAGTTCGGGCGCCACGCGCATGAGGTTGCCGATGACCGTCGGCAACAGATAGGGCGCGATCGTGGGGATGACCCCGATGCGCAGCCGGCCCACCAACCGCTCCCGCGAGGCCCGCGCCAGATCGCCCAGTTCGTCCACAAGCCGCAGGATGTCCCGCGCGCGCTGACTCGCCTCCTCGCCGAATTTCGTCAGCCGGACCTGCCGGGCATCGCGCTCGACCAGCATCGCGCCGAGGGCATCCTCCAGCTCCTTGATCTGCATCGACAACGCTGGCTGGGAGATCGCGCAGGCGTCGGCCGCGCGCCCGAAATGCTGATGCCGGGCGAGCGCATCAAAATAACGGAGCTGTTTAAGGGTTACTTGAGGCATAAGAGCATCTTATCGCTGCAATCACAAAATGTAAATTTACCTGATGAGATGTGTCTGGTAGAGACGAGACTGCGCGATATCGACGCAACCTGCGGACGCAAAAGTCCGGGAGGTACGCAAAGCGCGATGGTCATTCCGTGTCAGAAGATGGATCGAATATGCCGGGCGGTGTCGCGCTGTCGCGCCCGGCCCGCGTCCTGACCGCGGAACAGCTTCAAGACTCGCAGCGCGCAAGACGGAGAGAGATATGGACGCGAAAAATCCCGAAGCCGGTGGTTGCCCGGTGATGCATGGCGCCATCACTACGAGCGGCGCAGACGTGATGGACTGGTGGCCGAACGCGCTGAACCTGGACATCTTGCATCAGCACGACACAAAGACCGACCCGCTGAAGGGCTTCAGCTATCGTGAGGCGCTGAAGGAGCTGGACGTCGACGCGCTGAAGGCCGACCTCCGCGCCCTGATGACCGACAGCCAGGCGTGGTGGCCGGCGGACTGGGGCCACTATGGCGGCCTGATGATCCGCATGGCCTGGCACGCCGCGGGCTCGTATCGCATCGCCGACGGCCGCGGCGGCGGCGGCACCGGCAACCAGCGCTTCGCCCCGCTGAACTC
>CAYYSM010000191.1:0-5419 GCA_964474225.1 uncultured Hyphomicrobiaceae bacterium | reverse complement strand
CCGCCACGCCGACGATCTTCGTCAACACGGAGATGCGCCGGGGCGGGGTCAGCTACGAAGACCTGGTCAAGCTGATCGAGGCCAAGACCGAAGCCGCGCCGCAGGGCTAGGCCCGCTTGCGCCCGCTTCCCTGTTCCGTTGAGCGAAAGGGCGCTTGCCGTGCAGATCACCCGCCTGAAACTGCTGGGCTTCAAGAGTTTTGTCGAGCAAACCGAGTTGCTCATCGAGCCGGGCCTGACCGGCGTCGTTGGCCCGAATGGCTGCGGCAAGTCCAACCTGCTGGAAGCCTTGCGCTGGGTGATGGGCGAGACCTCCTACAAGTCCATGCGCGGCTCGGCGATGGACGACGTGATCTTCTCGGGAACCGATCTGCGGCCCTCGCGCGACACCGCCGAGGTGACGGTCTATCTCGATAACAGCGCCCGCCGCGCCCCTGCGGCGTTCAATGACACGGACAGCATCGAGATCACCCGCAAGATCGTCCGCGAATCCGGCTCGACCTACAAGGTGAATGGCCGCGAGGCCCGCGCGCGCGACGTGCAACTCCTGTTCGCAGACGCCGCCACCGGCGCACGCTCGCAGGCGCTCGTACAACAGGGGCGCATCGGCGAGATCGTCAGCGCCAAGCCGCAGCAGCGCCGCCGCATCCTTGAGGACGCCGCGGGCATCGCCGGGCTGCACGGCCGCCGGCACGAGGCCGAACTGCGTCTGAAGCACGCCGAAACCAACCTGGAGCGGCTGCAGGACGTGATGGGCCAGGTCAACCAGCAGCTCCAGAGCCTCAAGCGGCAGGCCCGGCAGGCGCGCAAATACCGCGAGATTTCCGAGGAGCTGCGCCAGGCCGAGGCGGTCCAGCACCACATCCTGTTCCAGCAGGCGAACGCCAAGGTCGCCGATGAAGAGGCCGCGCTGCAGGAGGCGATGCGCGAAGTTGGCCGGCTGACCCAGTCGGAATCCGAGGCCACCCGCGCGGAGGGCGAGGGCAGCGACTCCATCCAGCCGCTACGCGACGAAGAGGCCACGCGCGCCGCGGTGCTGCACCGGCTGCAGGTCGAGCAGCAGACGCTGGAGCAGGAAGAGGCCCGCGCGGCCGAACGCCAGCGCGAATTGCAGCAGCGCATCGAGCAGATCGGCGCGGACATCGCGCGCGAACGCGAGATGATGGAAGATGCGGCGCAGACCATCAGCCAGCTTGAGGCGGAAGAAGCCGCGTTGCGCCAGCGCGAGGGCAGCGACGACGGCCGCGCCGAAGCCGCACAGGCGGTCGAGACAGCGAGCGGCGCGCTGGAAGCGGCCGAGCAGGGCCTGTCCGATCTGACTTCGCAGGCCGCGGATTTGCGCGCGCGCCGGCGCGAGCTTGAGGGGCAGATCGCGCAGGCGGAAAAGCGCATCGCCAGCCTGACCGAGCAACAGGAGCGCATCGCGCGCGAACTGGCGGAGCTGGATGCCGCGCTCGGGGAACAGTCGGAAATTGCCAGCCTTCAGGCGGAGGTCACCCGGCTTGGCGAGGCGGTGGCCGACGTTGAGGCGCGGACGGGCGAGGCGGAAACGGCGCTTGCCGAAGCCCGCCAGCGCGAAAAGGAGGCCGGCGAACACGCCAAACAGACCCGTCTTAACGCGCGCCAGCTTGAGACCGAGGCGGCAACCCTGATCAAGCTTCTGCGCCCGGCCGAGAGCGACCAGTGGCGGCCGATCGTTGACGACATCCGCGTCGCGCCGGGCTACGAGACCGCGCTGGGCGCGGCGCTGGGCGACGATCTCGACATGCCGGCGGATGAGCGCGCGCCCGCGCACTGGGCCGGAACCGGCGATATCGGCGGCGACCCTGCCCTGCCCGCTGGCGCGACGCCCTTCACCGAATTCGTGCAGGCGCCCGAGGTTCTGACGCGCCGGCTGCGCCAGATCGGGATGGTCGAGCCGGCAGACGGCCCGCGCCTTGCCCGGATGCTCACGCCCGGACAGCGGCTGGTGACCACGCGCGGCGACTTGTGGCGCTGGGACGGGGTGCATGTCGTCGCCGACGCGCCGACCGCGGCCGCAAAGCGACTGGCCGAGCGCAACCGGCTGGATGAATTGACGGCCGAGGTCGAAAAGCTCCGCCAGACCGCCGACGAGGCCGAGGCGCAGCAGAAGCAGGCCGCCGAGCACGCCGCGGGTCTTGCCGCAGAGGAAAAGCGCCTGCGCGCGCAGTGGCGGGAGACCCAAGGCCAACTATCTCGCGCGCGGGATTCGCTGGCGAAAGCCGAGCGCGAGGCGCAGAAGACCGGCCAGAAGCGCGCTGCGCTCGCCGAAGGGCAGAGCCGCACCGCTGCCGATCTGGAAGAGGCGCAGCGCCAGCTCGCCGAGGCGCGCGAGGCGCTTGCCGGGCTGGCCGATGCGAGCGCGCTGGAAGCCGCCGTCAATGACGCCCAGGCCGAGGTCACCGCCAAGCGCGATGCCTACTCGCAGGCCCGCTCCCAACTCGACGGCATCGAGCGCGAACGCAAGCAGCGCGAGCAGCGCCTTCAGAGCATCGCCTCGGAGATGGCACGTGCGGCGAAACGCCGCGATGCGGCCAGCACGCAGATAACCGACCTGGAAAAGCGCGCCGAGGAAGCGAAAGCCGAGCTTCAGGAGCTTTCCGGCATCCCCGAGGCGGCCGCGCAGCGCCGCGAGAAACTCTTCAACGAGATTGCCCAGGCCGAGGCCGCCCGCAAGGAAGCCGCCGACCGGCTTGCCGAGGCAGAGTCATCGTTGCGGGACAACGCAAAGCATTTGCGGGAAATCCAGAAGGCGCTGAGCGAGGCGAAGGAGAAGCGCGCGCGCATCGAGGCCCAGCTGGAAGCCGCGCGCCAGCGCCGCAGCGAACGCGCGCATACCATCCGCGAGCACCTCGACTGCGCGCCCGAGGAATGCCTGCAGGTCGCGGGCATAACGCCGGACGCGCCCCTGCCCGACGCCGACGCGCTTGACCAGCGCATCCACAAGCTGCGCGCCGACCGCGAGCGCCTCGGCGGCGTCAATCTCCGTGCGGAAGAAGAAGCGCAGGAGCTGGAAGAACAGTTCGGCGGAATGCAGCAGGAGCGCGAGGACCTGGAACAGGCCATCTCGAAGCTGCGCGGCGGCATTGCCAGCCTCAACAAGGAAGGCCGCGCGCGCCTGCTGGATGCCTTCGAGACGGTCAACAACCACTTCCAGCATCTGTTCAGCGTGCTGTTCGCTGGCGGCGAGGCGAGCCTGGAGCTGATCGAGTCCGACGATCCGCTTGAAGCAGGGCTGGAAATCGTCGCGCGCCCCCCGGGCAAAAAGTCGCAGGTGCTCACCCTGCTCTCCGGCGGCGAAAAGGCCCTGACCGCGCTGGCGCTGATCTTCGCGGTGTTCCTGACCAACCCCTCGCCGATCTGCGTGCTGGACGAGGTCGACGCGCCGCTCGACGACGCAAATGTTGATCGATTCTGCAATCTCATGGAGGAAATGGGCGCGACGACCGACACGCGCTTCCTGGTCATCACACACCATCCGATGACCATGTCGCGGATGCACCGGCTGTTCGGCGTCACGATGGCGGAGAAAGGCGTAAGCCAGCTCGTCTCGGTCGACCTCCAGACGGCGGAGCGTTTTCTCGAAGCCGGTTGAGCCGCGCGCGAGAGAATTCGCAACCAATTTTCCCCGGAAAAACATGCCGTTAGCTGCGTTTTCTTGGCGCTTGACACTGCGCAACCCCCTGTCTAAGTTGCGCGCGTCTGAACGCGGGCACCTCCCACCGGCACATTTGAAGGGCTGAGGAGACGGGATGGCCCCCTCCGATTCTGGTGACGACAGAGACGGCGAGGACAGGTCCTCGACCGAATCAATCCGCAAGCGGCTGGACAAGCTCGGCCACGAACTCGACGAGGCCGAAAAGAAACATCAGCCGCCGGACTACGACACTGGCGCGCGTACCGGAGCGCTCGGCTATGCGTTCCGCCTCGGCGCCGAGATGGTGGTGGCCATTGTCGTCAGCGGCGTGATCGGTTGGACGCTCGACTCCTGGCTGGAGACGTCGCCCGCGTTCCTGATTCTGTTCCTGGTGCTCGGCACCGGCGCAGGTATCTTGGGGGCGGTTCGCTCAGCGCGACGGATGCAGCGAGACTATCGCGGCGGCGACAAGGGTTAGGGACGAAGCGTGTCGACGGAGACGAACGAAAGCGGCGCTCAGGCGCAGGGAACGGAGACGGCAGCCCCGGAAACGCAGGCCGCAGAGGCCGCGCAGGGCGCCGAAGCCAACGGCGATTCCCTTGCGGCCGCGTTTGATCCGATGAAGCAGTTCGAGATCAAGCGGTTGGTCGAACTGAACTTCTTCGGACTCGATGCCTCCTTCACAAACTCCTCGCTGATGATGGTGATTGGGGTGACGCTGGTAAGCGTGTTCCTCATCGGCAGCATGCGCGGCCGCGCGCTGGTGCCCGACCGTCTGCAGTCTATGGCCGAGCTATCCTATGAATTCGTGGCCAACATGGTCCGCGACAATGCCGGCAGCGAGGGGATGCGGTTCTTCCCGTTCATCTTCACGCTGTTCTTCTACATCCTCATCATGAACATGCTCGGCATGTTCCCCTACTCGTTCACGGTGACCAGCCACATCATCGTCACGGTGGCTCTGGCGCTGCTGGTGTTTTTCGCCGTCACCATCTTCGGTCTCGTTCGGAACGGCGCGAAATTCCTCCGGCTTTTCGTCCCCTCGGGCGTGCCGGTCTGGCTGCTGCCGTTGCTCATCCCGATCGAAATCATCTCGTATCTTGTGCGGCCCTTCAGCCTGTCGGTGCGTCTGTTCGCGAACATGATGGCGGGTCACACCATGCTGAAGGTTTTCGCCGGGTTCGTCGTCACGCTTGGCATCACAGGCGGATGGGCGCCACTGCTGTTCATGGTGGCATTCACGGGGCTGGAAATTCTCATCGCCTTTCTACAGGCGTTCGTCTTCGCCGTGTTGAGCTGCATCTATCTGAATGATGCGCTTCATCCCGAGCATTGAGCTCATCATCCATCAATCATCCATCTTTAATCGGTGCCTAAAAGGAGAAGGTCATGGAAGCGGAAGCTGCGAAGTTCATCGGCGCGGGTCTGGCGTGTTTTGCGCTGATCGGCGCGGGTCTAGCGATTGGCAATATTTTCTCGAATTTCCTCGCTGGCGCGCTGCGCAATCCCTCGGCCGCGCCGGGGCAGTTCCCGAACCTGCTGCTGGGCTTCGCGCTGGCGGAAGCAACCGGCCTGTTCGGCCTGCTGGTCGCGTTGATCATCCTGTTCGTGTTCTAAGACGCGGCGGGACTTGCCGGGATGTTGCGGCGGACCGATGTCGGTTGCGCCGCGTCGCCCGTCCAATGACCTGAGAATCCGCCCGGCACGGAGGTGTCATGCCCCAGCTTGATTTTGCCGACTATGCGCCGCAGCTCGTCTGGCT
>CAYYSM010000190.1:0-5420 GCA_964474225.1 uncultured Hyphomicrobiaceae bacterium | reverse complement strand
TGCCGATCAGCCAGCCGACCCCGCGATCGATCGCCCGGCCCGGCATCTCCGTGCCGAGGTTCCAGCGTCCGCGCCCGAAGTACAGGTTTATCGCCATCAGCCCGTTCGTGAGGATGTAGACGACCTTGAGCACGGCGGCCTGCACGAAGCTCGCCACGACGATCCCGGTCAGCACCCCGGTCAGCACGGCCGGCCCGACCCGGCGCAAGACGCCCATATCCACCGCGCCGTGCTTGTAGTGCGACTGCACCGAGCGGATCGAGGTGGGGATGATGACGGCCAGCGACGTGCCGACGGCCAGATGCATCCGCACCTCCAGCGGCACATCGAGGATGTTGAACACCTCATACAGGATCGGCACGAGGATGCCGCCGCCGCCGATCCCGAACAGCCCCGCCAGGAACCCCATGGCCAGCCCGCCCGCCAGCAGCGCGGCAACAAGCCAGGCGAGTTCGCCCCAGGGAAGGCTGATCTCCATGGTGAAACTCCAAAAGGCGAGCGGCAGCGGTCGCGGCGGTACGCGACCGGCGGGGAAACGCAGCGCCCGCGATTTTGCGCGCGCTTCGCCGAAGGTATAATCGAAAGTCGTAGAGCCGCCTATACCCGCAGCATCGTGCGCGCGCCTGGCGGCCATTCGATAGGGAAAGGCGCAAGCGGCACGCACGAGGCGCGCCGCTTGGGGTGTCATTTCTTATTCCGCCGCCGCAACCTGGCCTTCAGCGGCACGGCCGAAATGCAGCCGGTTCAGCGTAATCACCAGCCAGATCGTCACGAATTGCAGGCCGAGCGCGATCAGCGTGACGATCCAGAAGCCGATGCCGAACGGCTCGACCAGCCCGACGCCGACCAGCCCCTTGTTGACGTAGAAATGGACCATCACCGCCAGCGCCACGCCAGGGCAGACCAGCGCATAAGCGCCGGGCGAGCGCTCATTGCCGGTCACGAAGCGGCCGAAGTAGTTGAACCGGCGCAGAACCACCAGCCCCCAGAGCGCGAAGACGAGCTGCAGCGCCAGCCACCATGTCTGCTGCGAGAACAGTTCGGCTGCTCCGCCTTCCGCGGCGAAATGCGCATGAAGCGCATGATCCTGACGCATGAGCGCGATGCCGATGACCGTCATGATCGGCACGATGATCCACAGCGACGGCGCGCTCTGCGGGTTGGCTCCGTTCTCCATCATCGCGCGCAGGCCGAGCACCAGCTTCACCGCGGCCACGAGCAGGGCCGCGACGATGAAGAAGCTCGACGCGATGTAGGACATTCCGGCAATCCAGGCCTGTGTGCTCATCGCGGCCGGAGCGGCCAGCCCGACGCCAACCATCGACAGCGCGAAGGCGGGGATCAACTGTCCGAAGCTGTTGTTGCGCGAGCAGTCGAAGCCGCCCGTAGCAAGGATGCGGCCCCAGAAATCGCGCATGATGGCCAGCGCCCACACGCCGATCGCGAGGAAGGCGACGAGCGCCAGCGGGAACAGATATTCCACGACGCTCCACAGCCCCGGCACGAACACCAGCCCGAGGATGAAGGCGACGTTCACGCTCATCGCCACGGTGAGCGGCGCGGCCAGAAGCTGCGTCTCATCATTGCTGCCCCGCAGCGCCGCGTAAGCCGCGGTGGCGCGGAAGCGCATCAATTCGCCGATATTCCAGGCCAGCAGCCGCACATGCATGATGGCGAAGAAGGCGATGCCGAGCCATGCGACGACAATGGCGATCTGCAGCGGCAGGCCGCCTTGCCAGAACGCGGCGAGGATGTCCTCAAAAATCGGCACCGGACGTCCGGGGTGCGGCACCCAGTGCAGCAGCCACATGAAGAAGGTCACGGTCAGACCGCCCGCGCCGAGGGCGGCCAGGAAATAAAGCGGCGAATAGGATTCGCCCATGCGAAGCTTGGTATTTGGGAACATTCTCTCAGACTCCTCCCGTTTGCAAAAAAATTTGAGCTAATGTTACCGAAGTTGTCCTTTTAAATCTGTGATACTGTCACCGACGCTGCAATGGGTCACTGGGCGGCGGCGCGGGTAAGCTTAGGGCTTTCCGCGCGCAGCCGCTGCGCCTCGCAGGCCGCCTCGACGCGCGCGAGCGCCTCTTCGACCACTTCAGGGCCAGCGCCCTCGCGCATCGCGTTCTCGCTCAGATAGCGGCGGAAGCCGCGCGCGCCGGGCAGGCCCTGCACCACGTTCAGCAGAGGCTTGGTGATCGCCGGAAGGCGCGTTCCGCGCGCCAGTTCGCGCTCGATATAGGGCAGCATCCGGCGCACGATCGCGGGGCGGTCGAGCGGCATCGCGGTCAGGCCATAGAGCCGGCTATCGACATCGGCCAGCACCATCGGATCGGCGCAGACCGCGCGCCCCAGCATGACGCCGTCGACATGGGCCAGATGCGGCTCTGCCTCCGCCACGTCCTTGATCCCGCCATTGATGATGATGGTCAGGTCGGGCCGCGCCTGCTTGAGCCGGTAGACACGGTCATAGTCGAGCGGCGGCACATCGCGGTTCTGCTTCGGGCTGAGGCCCTGCAGCCAGGCCTTGCGCGCATGGATGATGAAGGTGTCGCAGCCGCCTGCCGCCACGGTCTCGACGAAGTGAGCAAGCCCCGCCTCGCTGTCCTGATCGTCGATGCCGATACGGCACTTCACCGTCACGGGGATGTCGACCGCCGTGCGCATCGCCGCCACGCCGTCGCGCACCAGCCCCGGCTCGGCCATCAGGCAGGCGCCGAAGCGTCCGCGTTTCACCCGGTCGGAGGGGCAACCGATGTTGAGGTTGATCTCGTCGTAGCCCCACTCCGCGCCGATGCGCGCGCACTGCGCCAGCTCGTCCGGCTCGCTGCCGCCAAGCTGAAGCGCCACCGGATGCTCCACCGCGTCGAATTCGAGCAGCCGGTCGCGCGGCCCGTGAATGATCGCGCCGGTGGTGACCATCTCGGTATAGAGCACCGCGCGCCGGCTGATCAGCCGCATGAGATAGCGGAAGTGCCGGTCGGTCCAGTCCATCATCGGCGCGACGGCAAATGTGTGATCGATGCTCTGCGTCATTCCGGCCAAAATGATTGCGTTTGTCTCGTGAAATATCTGTTCCACCCTTGGCCTTCGCGCAAGTGCGGATCAGTCATAGCCCACGCCGACGAGATAAAGCCCGCATGCCGGCGCGACCGGCCCGCAGGCGCTGCGCTGTCGCGCGTCGAGCGCGGCCCGGAGGTCGGCGGCAGACCACTTCCCCTCCCCCACCCGCTTCAGGCTGCCGACCATCGAGCGCACCTGGTGATGCAGGAAGGATCGTGCGCTGGCGTGGATCGTGACGCGCTCGCCGGACCGCACGACCTCCAGCCGATCCAGCGTCTTGAGCGGCGACCGCGCCTGGCACTGAACCGAGCGGAAGGTCGTGAAGTCGTGCTTGCCCGTCAGCGCTTGCGCCGCATCGTGCATCGCCTCGGCATCGAGCGGCACCGGCACGCGCCAGGCCCGCCCGGCATCGAGCGTGAGCGGCGCGCGGCGGTTGATAATGAGGTATTCGTAAGCGCGGCGCGTAGCGGAAAACCGCGCATCGAAATCCGCCGCGACCGGCTGGCAGTCGAGCACGGCAATCGGCGCGGGCTTGAGGTGATGGTTGATCGCGTCACGGATCTGATCCGGGCGCATCTCCCGCACAAGATCGAAATGCGCCACCTGCCCGCGCGCGTGCACGCCCGCATCGGTCCGGCCGGCCCCGCGCACCTCGACGCGCTCCCCGCTGAACGCCCATATCGCCTCGACCAGCGCGTCCTGCACCGACGGACCGTTCGCCTGAATCTGCCAGCCGACGAAGGGGCCGCCGTCATATTCCACTGTGACCTTGTAGCGCGTCATGGCGGGTCTTTGGTCCGGCCCTCAAAGCGGCGGCTTGCGCGTCCCGCCCCGGCAAGGCTAGTTTTGCAATGCACAACAAATATGCGGCCTCGCACCATCCGGGGCAACGGCGCATACTGGGCAAGGCAAGCGACATGAACGAAACGCCGCCGGACATTCCCGTTATCGACCATATCGCGCCGTTGGCCGCGGGTTACGCCGCCTGGTTCTGCGATGTCTGGGGCGTCGTGCATAATGGCATAACCCCGCATGACAGCGCTGTTCAAGCCTGCGAGAGCTATCGCGATGAGGGCGGCGTGGTCGTGCTCCTGTCCAACTCACCGCGCCACAGCGAGGGCGTGGCCAAACAACTCGATGAAATCGGCGTGCCGCGCGCCGCGTATGATGTGCTCGTGACCTCCGGCGATGTTGCCCGCGCGCAGATGGAGCGGCGCGGCGGCGACAAGGTTTTTCTGCTTGGCCCCGAGCGCGACCGGCCGATGCTGACCGGGCTGGATATCGAGCTGAGCGGGCCGGACGAGGCCGAGGTCGTCCTCTGCTCCGGCCTGTTCGACGACGAAACCGAAACGCCGGACGACTACACTGAGCTTTTTGAACGGCTGCGCGCGCACAATCTTACAATGATCTGCGCCAACCCGGACCTGATGGTGGAGCGCGGCGACCGGCTCATCTACTGCGCAGGCGCGCTGGCTAAGGCCTATGGCGAGATGGGCGGGGAAGTGATCTACACCGGCAAGCCCCACCCGCCGATCTATGCGCTGGCGCGCGAGCGCCTGACCGAAATCGCCGGAGACACGCCGGACAGCGCCATCCTCGCCATCGGTGATGGAGTGCGCACTGACATTGCGGGCGCGATCGCCGAAGGCCTCGACAGCGTCTTCGTCGCCAGCGGACTGCATGTCGAGATGGACGAAAGCGATGCGCTCGACCGCACCGCGATCGCCGCGCTGTTCGCAGATAGCCCGAAAAAACCGCTGGCGGCGATGAAGCGCCTGCGCTGGTAAGCCAAACCCGAAGCAGCGATAATGAAGCAGTCAGGAGTGAGGAGGAGCGATTGCGTCTAAATTTTTTGCCGGCCAGGTTTCGCACCGCCAAGAGCCAGAAACGCCCCGCCGCGCCGGTCGCAGACCAGCCGGGCGCATCCTACGCCTTCGAAGACCTTGAGGTCGGCATGGCGGCCACCTATTCGCGCATCGTCACGCCCGATGACGTGGCGGAATTCGCACGCTTGACGGGCGACACCAACCCGGTCCATCTGAACGAGGACTATGCTGCGGCGACGCCCTTCAAGGCGCGCATCGTGCACGGGATGCTGACGGCCGGCTATATCTCCACGGTTCTCGGCACCCGGCTGCCCGGCGAAGGCGCGATCTACATGTCGCAAACGCTGAAATTCCTGGCGCCTGTCTATCACGGCGATAGCGTGACCGCTCGGGCCGAGGTGATTGAACTGAACGAAGCGAAGAGCCGCGCCGTGATGGCCTGCACCTGTCATGTCGGCGACCGGTTGGTGCTGGAGGGCGAGGCGGTGCTCAAGGTGCCGCGGCGCGAAAAGCAGGGCTGAGGAGGACGAC
>CAYYSM010000189.1:0-5456 GCA_964474225.1 uncultured Hyphomicrobiaceae bacterium | reverse complement strand
GCGCAGCCGTGGATCGAGGCCGGAGAACGGCTCGTCCATCAGCATGACGCGCGGGCGCGGGACGATGGCGCGGGCCAGCGCGACGCGCTGTTGCTGTCCGCCCGAAAGCATATGCGGGTAGGCGTCGGCATACCTGCCAAGCCCCATGCGCTCAAGTGCGAGACGCGCTTCCTCCAGCGCCGTGTTGCGCTCCATCGCCTTCAGACCGAACGCGACGTTCGCGAGGATCGTCATATGCGGAAACAGCGCGAAATCCTGGAACATCAGGCCGACGCCGCGCACTTCCGGCGGCACGGTCGCAGCCGGACTGGACATTTCGCGCCCGTCGATCAGAACGCGGCCCTCGTTCGGCGCTTCCAGCCCGGAGATGAGACGCAGCAGCGTGGTTTTTCCGCAGCCGGACGGGCCGAGCAGACAGAGGATTTCGCCCGGCGCGACCTCAAGCGAAACATCGCGCACCGCTACCAGGTCGCCGAACTTGCGCCAGATATGCTCCAGCGTCACGCTGGCGGGAAACGAGGGGGTCGCGCGCCGCTTGTGGTGTGTTGAAGCCCGGATGCTGTCTTCCGCGCGCCTTGTCAAAATGAACTGCGATTTCAACGCATCACTCCGTCATACAAAGGCAGTCTTACCCTGTGCCCTCGGCATGTCCGGTCGCGGCCTTGCGGTCTCTCGCCTCCGCGTCCTCTGGCTGCTGGTCCTCCGGCTGCTCATCATCCTCGGCCAGCGGCTCGTCGTCGCCGTAGTCCTCGCCTTCGGGCTCGTCCTCATCCTCCAGCGGGTCTTCTTCCACCGTGAGGGTCAGCGAGTCGTCCGGCTGAGGCACCGTGAAGCCCGGCGGGAGGTTGCTGTCCAGCAGGCCCGCGCCTTTCAACTCGTTGAGGCCCGGCAGGTCGCGGATATTGTCAAAACCAAAATGCTCCAGAAACGCATCCGTCGTGCCATAGGTGACCGGCCGGCCCGGCGCGCGGCGGCGTCCGCGCATCCTGATCCAGCCCGTCTCCATCAGCACGTCCAGCGTCCCTTTCGAGGTGCTGACGCCGCGGATTTCCTCGACTTCCGCGCGAGTGCAGGGCTGATGATACGCGATGATCGCCAGCGTCTCCAGCGCAGCGCGCGACAGTTTGCGCTGCTCGACCGCGTGGCGCTCCAGGATGAAGGCCAGATCCTCCGCGGTCCGGAATTGCCATCCGCCGGCGATCTTGACGATGTTGACGCCGCGCCCGGCATAATGGCCCTGCAACTCCGAGATCAGCGCCTCGATGTCTTCGCCCTGATCGAAATATTGGCGCAGGCTGGCGATATCCAAGGGCTCGGTCGCCGCAAAAAGCAGCGCCTCGAGAATGCGGAGTTTCTCGCGCCGCTCCGCGGAAGGCAGCCGCGCTACGTTCGACGGCAGCTCCAGCGGCAGCATCGCGCCGCGATCGTGCGTCTGGTCGTTGCTCAAGCGATCTTCTCCCTTTTTTCGGGGGTCGTTTCAGCGTCCTTCGTGGCATCGGCTTCGGCGGGTGGCTCGCGCAGCCAGCGCAGATGGATCGGGCCAAAATGCGAGGCCTGGCGTAGCTCGACATAGCCCTCGCGCGTCAGCTCCAGCGTTGCGCCGAAGGTGCTGGCCAGCGCCGAGCGGCCCTCCTCCTCGCGGGGCAGATAGTCGGCCAGATACTGCTCGATGGGCGCCCAGTCCGCGATCGGGCCGATGAGCCGGGTGAGCAGCTTGCGCCCGTCGCCGATCGACCACACGGTGCGCCCGCCGGCCTGATGCGGCATGGCGGCCGTGCGCTTGCGCTGTTCCGCATAGCCTTTCAGCAGGTCGTAAAGCGTGGCGGTGTAGCGCGGAGAGCGGACCGTGCGGATGCCCTCGGGCCGGCCGCGCGCGAAGACCTCCACGCCCAGCTTCTTGCGCGCCATGATCTGCTTGACGGCCTCGCGCATCGCCTCCAGCCGCTTCAGGCGGAAGGCGAGCTGCGCCGCCAGCTCCTGACCGCTCGGCTCGTCGGTTTTTTCCTCTTCCTTGGGCAGCAGCAGACGCGATTTGAGGTAGGCGAGCCACGCCGCCATCACCAGGTAATCCGCCGCGATTTCAAGGCGCATCTGCCGGAGTTGCGCGATGAAGGACAGATACTGCTCCGCCAGCGCCAGCACGGAAATCTTGGCGAGATCGACCTTCTGCTTGCGCGCCATCCCCAGGAGCAGGTCGAGCGGCCCTTCAAAGCCGTCGAGCGCGACGACGAGGATCTCCTCCGGCGCGCGGTCCTCGGCCTCCTGCTCCCACCCGTCGGCATCCGCCGCGGTGCTGTTCTCGATTGCCATTCAATTGTCCTGCTTGCTCGTGCGCACGCTTGACAACGCGATTCGCTTGGCATTCTGGCCGATTCACGCCGATACGGCCAGCGCTTCTCGCAAATAACGTTCCGCGGCGTGGGCGTCGAAGGCCGGTTCCGGGGCGATACGCGCGCGGGCGTCGTGGAAACGGGCGAGCGTCTCGCCGGTCAGTTCGGGGGCGACGGCGGCGACCGCCTCCATCTCGCGCAGATTGCCGCTGCAGTGGAGCACCAAATCGCAGCCGGCTCTGAGCACTCCTTCGGCCTTACGTCCGGCGCGGCCGGTGAGCGCGCGCATCCCGATGTCGTCGGACATCAGCAGGCCATCGAAGCCGATCTCGCCGCGGACGATCCGGCGGATCCCCTCGGGCGAGACGCTGATCGCGCGGTGCGGATCGACCGCGGAGAGGACAACATGGCCGGTCATGCCCAGCGGCATGTCGCGCAGCGCGGCGAAGGGGGCGAAATCGGTCAGGCGCAGCGTGTCGAGATCGGCGTCGATGCGCGGCAGCGCCTTGTGGCTGTCGACGCGGGCGCGGCCGTGGCCCGGCAGGTGCTTGATGACCGGCAGCACGCCTGCGCGCAGAAGCCCGTCCGCGACGGCGCGGCCGACGGCGCTGACCTGAACGGGCGTGTCTCCATAGGCGCGGTCGCCGATGACGTCATGCGCGCCCGGCACGGGCACATCGAGGACGGGCGCGCAATCCACGTCGATGCCGAGCGCGGCAAGCTCCCGGCCCATAAGCTCGGCGCAGGCGCGGGCGGCGCTGAGGCCGGTCTGCGGGTTGCTGCGGTAAAGCGTGCCAAAGGCGCGGGCGGGCGGATAGCGCCGCCATTCTGGCGGACCGAGGCGCTGGACGCGGCCGCCCTCCTGATCGACGAGGACGAACGCCTCATCCGTGCCGACCGCGTTGCGGAAGCTGTCGACGAGCGCGCGGACCTGGTCCGGGTTGCGGCAGTTGCGCTTGAACAGAATCAGGCCGCAAGGACGGGACTCGCGGAAAAAGGCGCGCTCGGCTGGGCGGAGGCGTTCCCCACGGCAGCCGGAGATGAAGGCGCGCAGGCCCGTGCTGGTCTTCATGCGTGTTGACGCGCCCTGTCGCGTCGTCCGTCGCGCGCGTTATTCGGTGCGGACGAAACAGCCGCCCAGGCCGGCCTGCTTCAACTGTTCGCAGACATCCGCCGCGTTGCCGCGCGAATCCATCGGGCCAACCCACAGCCGATACCAGATGCCCTTGTCGCCCAGATCGGCCCGCTTGATGGTCGGCGCGAGGCCATCGAGGATACTGGGGTATTTCTGCTGCAAGTCGGCGAACGCCGCGAGGGCCGAAGTCTGGTCGCGCCGTGCGGCGAGCTGCACGAAGTACGGGTTTGCCGCGGCCGTGGTCGGTTGCGTGTTCGCCGGCGACGATGGTTCAGCCGAAGTGACCTGCGTTTCTTCCGGGCGCGGTTCGGGCTGAGGCGCGGGGCTGGTCGTCTGTGTGGCGCTCTCGGTTTGCGGCTCCGGGGCTCCGGCCGTCTGCTCGCTCGCTGTCTCCGCGTTCGCCCCGCTGCCTGTTGTGGCCACGATTCCGGCCGTCGTCACAGTCTGCGAATCGTCGGGCAGGTTTTCCGCCGTGTTCGGCGCGCCGACCTGGGCCGGGACGACAGACCCGTCTGGCCGGACCGTCAGCGTGCGAACCGGGCGCGGGGAATTCGGATCGGCTGTCGCGGCGGCCTGACCGTCATCCGCCGACTTGCCGGACTTGCGCAGCGCGGCAGCGATACGCTCGTCGAGCGTATCCGCCGGCGCTTGCGCGCCCGTGGTGACGATACCCGGAATGGAGGTGGAGCCGGTGTCATCCGTGCCGGTGGCCTGCGCGTCCTCGACAGGCTCGGCAGGACCGCCCGTCAGTCGGTCATAAATCTGCTTGTTGCCGTCGGGGAATTCCCGGCCGCCCGGATCGGATGGCTCGCTCTTTACCGGGCCGTCATCAGCCAGCAGGGTCGGCGCGTCGCCGCTGCCGATGCTGCCGTCCTGAAAACCCTTGTAGAGGTAGGCGGCGGCTCCGCCCGTCGCGACGGCGGCGACGAGCACGCCCGCGACCATCAGCTTGCGGCGGCTTTTCGGCTGCTGAACCGGCTCTTCATAGATATCCGGCTCGTCGTCGAGAAAATCGGCGTCCTCGTCGGCATGCAGATGCGGGTCTTCCGCATACGGATCGTATGGATCGTAGTCCTCGGCGTAGCGGTCGCCATGCGCCGGCGCGGCGGCCTCGGGCGCGGGCATCCCCGGCTCGTCGTCGTAGGCGTCCCAGCTATAGGGGTCGTCGAGCTGAGAGTGCCGGGCCTCGCTGCGGTGCGCCTCGAAGTCGAAGATGTTGGCGCGCGTCGGCTCGCTCTGCGGCGCGGCGGCAGGCTCATCGAAATCGCCTGTGCGCGAGAAGAAGCGGTCGCGCAGTTCGGACGGATCGTGATCCGCGGCGAAGGGATCGGTATCCGGTGCCGCGCGCTGGGTCAGGGCCGAGAGGTCTGGCTCCTGCACCGATCCGTCGATGCGGCGGAACAGGCTGTCATCCCGCCCGGCCGGTTGCTGCGGCCCGCTGCGACGCGGGGAATCGAATGGTTCGTCCTGCACGCCCCAGGGGTCACGCCCCGAGAAGGATTCGCCGGCATGATCGCGGGTCTCGCCAGGGTAGGGCGCGGGTCGCCAGCCGCTCTCCTCTGGCGGCTCGGGCGCATCCCAGTCAAACGGGTCATGCTGCTCGGACCAGGACGACTCCTGTCCGCCGCCCGGGAACGGGTCGTCGTCGCCAAATTCATCCCGCGACGGCCCGCTTTGCCACTCATCGGCGAACGGATCGCGCGTCGGTGGGCTATCATACCCTTGGCTATAGCGCTCGGCTGGGTCGGGGTAGCGCCAGTCGCTGCCGGCGGAGTCTTCGCTGGACCAGTCCGGCGCGCTCTTCCGAGGGTGCGGCCGGCGGAGACGCCCTGGCGGAAACCCGTTGGAGTCGTCTGATCGTGGCATGATTGTTCCCCTCGCCGTGAAAACGGTTTTTGAAGCTGTCCGGCCGCGCCTTCAGGCGCATTGACGGAACGCCCGCGCCGCGTGGCGCGCGAGAACGCCGTTAACGCATTTCATTGACGGCTTCG
>CAYYSM010000188.1:0-5472 GCA_964474225.1 uncultured Hyphomicrobiaceae bacterium | reverse complement strand
CCTTGGTCGGGATGCAGCCCCAGTTCAGGCAGATGCCGCCCAGGTGCTCGCGCTCGATCACGGCGGTCTTCATGCCGAGCTGCGCGCCCCGGATCGCGGCGACGTAGCCGCCCGGCCCGGCGCCGATGACGACAAGATCGAAGGATGTGTCGGCCATGAGTGCCCTCTGTTGGTCTGCGGCCAGTGTCAGGCCAGCATCGTCACTGGCTCCTCGATATAGCCCTTGAACGCGCTGAGCAGTTGCGCGCCCAGAGCGCCGTCAACGACGCGATGATCGCAGGACAGCGTGCAGGCCATCACCGTGGCAATCTGGATTTCGTTGCCCTTCACGACCGGCCGGCGCTCGCCCTGCCCGATCGACAGGATCGTGGCGTGCGGCGGGTTGATGACCGCGTCGAAGCGGCGGATGCCGTACATCCCCAGATTCGAGATCGCCGTGGTGCCGCCCTGATACTCGTGCGGGGCAAGCCGCTTCTTGCGCGCGCGCTCCGCCAGATCGCGCATTTCGTTGGACATCTGCACGAGGCTCTTCTCCGCCACGTCGCGCAAAACGGGCGTGAACAGCCCGCCCTCGACCGCGACGGCGACAGCCACGTCGGTGTGCTTCGAGATCAGGATGCCGCTGTCGGTCCAGACGGCATTCGCCATCGGCACGTCGCGCAGCGCCAGGCCCATCGCCTTGATGATGAGGTCGTTGACCGAGAGCTTGTAGGCCCCTTCGCCTTCCTTCGGCGCGCGGGCGTTCAGGCGCTGGCGCGCGGCCATGAGCGCGTCCAGCTCGCAGTCGATCGACAGGTAGAAATGCGGGATCGTGCTCTTGGCGACGGTCAGCCGCTCGGCGATGGTCTTGCGCATGTTGTCATGCGGGACAAGCTCGTAGCTGTCCGGCTCGAACATCGCCATGATCTGCTCGTCCGTCATCGCCTTCGGCGCAGCCGCCGGGACGCCGGGGGCAGCGGGCGCGGCGGCGGGCGTCGGGGCTGCGGCGGGGGCCCGCGTTGCGGCGCGCTCCACATCGCGCTTGACGATGCGGCCATGCGGCCCGGAGCCCTGAAGCTGGCTCAGCTCCAACCCGAACTCGCGCGCGAGACGGCGGGCCAGCGGGGAAGCCCGCATGCGGCCGGCCTGACCATTAGGGCTGGGCGCGGCCTCTTGCGCGGGTCGCGGCCCGCGGCCATAGCCGGGCGCGGGCTGGCTCGCTTCGGCAAGCGTTTCGCCGACGGCGGCCTCACCGTTCTGCGTGCTTGTCTCTTCGACTTCTGGTGCGGGCTGCTGCGCGGCTTCAGCGTCGAAGCCTTTCAGGGCCGCTTCGTCCTCGCCCTCGCCCAGCAGCACGGCGATGGGCTTGTTCACGGCCACCCCTTCGGTGCCCTCGTCAACGAGGATCCTGCCGAGCGTGCCTTCCTCGACCGCTTCGACCTCCATGGTCGCCTTGTCCGTTTCGATCTCGGCCACGACGTCGCCGGGCGCGACGCTATCGCCTTCCTTGACCAGCCATTTCGCGAGCTTGCCCTCTTCCATGGTGGGCGAGAGCGCGGGCATCAGGATCGGTATGGGCATGGCGTTATCCGCTCAGAGTCCGCGTCGTTGAGACGGTTTCAGGCTGTTTCCAGCGATATCCGAAGGTCAGATAGGCAAGCGAGAGGTAGACGATAAACGCGACGCCCCAGCCAAGCAACGCGCCGATGTAATAGAACTCGAAGCTGCCGCCGAGCTGCGCCAGCCAGCCGCGAACCGCATGCTGCTCGCTGACCGGGATGTCGGCGCCCTCCCACGCGGTGACGAGCACCTCGACCAGATCGCTGACCGTGAACGCCATACCGCCGAGGAAGAGAAAGCTCACGGTGAGTACGAAGAAGGCCAGCAGGCGCAGGGCCATCCGCGCGCTGCCGAGAAAGAAATACAGCGCGGCGATATAGGCCGAGACGATCGTGAAAAACACCGAGAACAGGCTGAGGATGAAGCTCACTGCATCGATACGCCCCTGCGTGAGTTCGCCGAATGTCATCTCCATGCGCGGTCTCCGGCGCGCTGGGCGCGCTCTTTATCGGTATTCCCCGTTCCTCGAACGCCTCAGTCGACATACATGACCGATTTGGCCGCGGCGACCACCTGCTCCGCGCTCGGCAGCGCCAGTTTCTCCAGATTGGCGGCATAGGGCATCGGCACATCCGCGCCCGTCACGGGCGTGGGCGGCGCATCGAGATAATCGAACGCTTCGCGCGCCGCCTGCGCGCAGACCTCTGAGGCGATCGAGGCGATCGGCCAGGCTTCCTGCACGACCACAAGCCGGTTGGTCTTTTTCACCGATTCGATGACCGTCTCCATGTCGAGCGGGCGCAGCGTGCGCAGGTCGACCACCTCGGCTTCGTAGCCTTCCTCGGCCAGCTTGTCCGCCGCCTCCAGCGAATAGACCATGCCGCGCGAGAACGAGACGATCGTCACCGCATCGCCGGCGCGCACGACCTTGGCCTTGCCGATCGGCACGACCCAGTCCTCGACCTGCGGGACCTCGAAGCTGTGCCCGTAGATCATCTCGTTTTCCAGGAACACGACCGGGTTCGGGTCGCGCACGGCGGCCTTGAGCAACCCCTTGGCGTCTGCGGCGGAATATGGCGCGATGACCTTCAGCCCCGGCACATGCGCATACCACGCCGAGTAGCACTGGCTGTGCTGCGCGCCAACGCGCGAGGCCGCGCCGTTCGGCCCGCGGAACACGATCGGGCAGCGCATCTGCCCGCCGGACATATACAGCGTCTTGCCGGCTGAGTTGACGATCTGGTCGATCGCCTGCATGGCGAAGTTCCAGGTCATGAACTCGACGATCGGCTTGAGTCCGGCAAAGGCCGCGCCCACGCCGACGCCGGCGAAACCGTGCTCGGTGATTGGCGTATCGACCACCCGCTTGGCCCCGAATTCGTCGAGCAGCCCTTGCGTGATCTTGTAGGCGCCCTCGTACTCCGCGACCTCCTCGCCCATGACGAACACGTCCGGGTCGCGGCGCAGCTCCTCGGCCATCGCGTCGCGAAGCGCCTCGCGCACGGTCTGCGTGACCATCTCGGTGCCCTCGGGCGCCTCGGGCTCGGCTGCCGCTGCCGCGGCTTCCGGCGCTGGGGATGGCGCTTCGGCCTCGGCCTTGAGCGCCTCTCCTTCTGCGGCGGGCGCTTTCGCCTCTGGCTGCGGCTTTTCGCTGATTTCCGCGGCCTCCTCGCCGTTGCTGAGGATCACCGCGATCGGCGTGTTGACCTTTACGCCTTCGGTGCCTTCGGGCACGAGGATCTTGCCGAGCCGTCCCTCGTCGACCGCCTCGACCTCCATGGTGGCCTTGTCGGTCTCGATCTCGGCGATGACATCGCCGGAGGTCACGTCGTCGCCCTCCTTGACCAGCCATTTGGCCAGCTTGCCCTCCTCCATTGTGGGCGACAACGCGGGCATCAGCACTTCAGTCGGCATCGGCGTTTCCCTGTCCTCGTGTCACTTCGCGCGGAGACACTTGCTGGCGCGGTTCAGGCATGTGACGGCAGCGTGACATCTGTCCACAGCTCTGACGGGTCCGGTTCCGGCGCCTGCTGCGCGAATTCCGCCGCCTCATTGACGATCGCGCGGATTTCCTTGTCGATCTGCTTGAGTTCGTCCTCGCTCGCCTCGCCGCTGCTCACCACGCGCTGACGGACCTGTTCGATGGGGTCTTGCTCGGTGCGGATTTTCTGCACCTCGTCGCGCGAGCGGTATTTCGCCGGGTCGGACATCGAGTGGCCGCGATAGCGGTAGGTGATCATCTCAAGGATGATCGGGCCGTTGCCGCCGCGCACATATTCCGTCGCGCGCTTGCCGGCGGCGTGGACCGCCCGGACATCCATGCCGTCGACCTGCTCGCCGGGGATGTCGAAGCTGCGGCCAAGCTGAGAGAGATCGGTGATGGAGTGGGAGCGCTCGACGCTGGTGCCCATCGCGTATTTGTTGTTCTCGATGATGTAGATGACCGGCAGGCTCCAGAGCTTCGCCATGTTGAACGACTCGTACACTTGGCCCTGATTCGCAGCGCCGTCACCGAAATAGGTGTAGCAGATGTTGTCGTTCTCCCGGTACCTGTTGGCGAAGGCCAGCCCGGTGCCGAGCGGCACGCAGGCGCCGACGATGCCGTGGCCGCCGTAGAACTTCTTGTCCACGGAGAACATGTGCATCGAGCCGCCCTTGCCCTTCGAATAGCCGGCTTCGCGCCCGGTCAGCTCGGCCATGACGCCCTTGGGATCCATGCCGGTGGCGAGCATGTGGCCGTGATCACGATAGGCCGTGATGACCTGATCGCCGTCTTTGGCGACCATCTGCATGCCGGTGACGACCGCTTCCTGCCCGATGTAGAGGTGGCAGAAGCCGCCGATATAGCCCATGCCGTAGAGCTGGCCGGCCTTTTCCTCGAACCGGCGGATGAGCAGCATGTCGCGATAGGCCTGCAACTCCTGTTCGCGCGTGAACGCAGTGGTGTCGTGCCCGTTGCCGCTCGGCGCGGGCGCTTCGGTGGTGGCCGCTGCCGCGATCGACGTCTTGCTCGCCATGAAATCCTCCAGGCGGTGATTGCTCGTGCGTTACCGGAGTTTAGCGTCATTAACGCCGCGATCACAACCGATTCCGGCATGCGCGTTCACCGGCCGCACACGCAAAAATCCGTGACTTGGGCGGTAGAAGCGGTCCTGCTCGGAGGAAGCGCCCGACGGCTCAATCGGCGGAACGTGGCGCGTCGAGAATGATGGTCTCGCCAGGGCGCGCCAGGTTCAAGAGCGCCCGGACCTGCTCGTCCGCGAGGTCGGTCGGCTTCTGCGCCGCCGCGCGCATCAGCGCGACATCCCGCTCCAGCCGCGCGCGCTTCGCCGCCAAACGGTCGCGCTCGGCCTCCATCTCGGCAATGCGCTCTTTGATCTGCGCGCGCCGCTCCAACCCGTGATCGCCCTTGACCGCCTGATGCGCGAAGGACGCAATCAGCGTGCACAGCATCAGGAAAATGGCGAGGCTGCGCCCCCGGCGGAGCAGATCGGCGGCCCGGCTGAGCACATCGCGCATGACAAGCCTCCCGGCGCGGTTGCAGGAGACTCGAATACACCCGGGCGCCTAAACGAAGCGTAAACTACCCACGTGACACCGCCAGCGCCCCGCGCCCGGCATAGGTGGCCAACTCGCCCAACTCGTCCTCGATGCGCATGAGCTGGTTGTACTTGGCCGTGCGGTCCGAGCGCGAGAGCGAGCCGGTCTTGATCTGACCGGCATTCGTGGCGACCGAACCGCTACTCTTGTGGAACATATATCGGTGGCTGACATATCATTAGAACATGCGAATCAGTGGGCTTACTGTCGAAGCAATCTTCGTAGAGAGCGGAGAGAATTCCGCCGGACCGGTGCGGACTGAAACCTTTCTTTATTCGTTATCAGAAACCGAATGGGCCGACCTCCGCGCCGAGGCAACTCGTTCCCGGCGAG
>CAYYSM010000187.1:0-5516 GCA_964474225.1 uncultured Hyphomicrobiaceae bacterium | reverse complement strand
ACCAGGCGCTGACGGCGGCATCGTAGGCGGCAGTGCGCGCATAGGCCTTCGCGGCGAGCGCGCGGCGGGTCCCGGCGCGGACATGGCCATGCTGGCGCATCTCGTCGAGGATGAGCGGATAGTCGGCTGGATCGACCACCACCGTCACATGCGCATGGTTCTTCGCTGCTGCGCGGATCATCGCGGGGCCGCCGATGTCGATGTTCTCGATGCAGGCGGAGAATTCCGCGCCTTGCGCGACCGTCTGCGCGAACGGGTAGAGATTGACCGCGAGCAGGTCGATCGGCGCGATCCCGTGCGCGTCCATCGCCTGCGCATGTTGCGGATTGTTTCGCGCCGCCAGCAGGCCGCCATGCACCTTCGGATGCAGCGTCTTCACCCGCCCATCCATGATCTCGGGAAAATCCGTGACCTCGCTGATGTCGTGCACGCTCAGATTGTTCTCGCGCAGCAGCGATGCCGTGCCGCCGGTGGAGATCAGCTCGAAGCGCAGGCCGGCGAGTTCGCGGGCGAAGTCGGCCACGCCCGTCTTGTCCGAGACGGAAATCAGGGCGCGGCGGATAACGGGTTCGGTGTCAGACATGTGCGGTTCCGGAAATGGCTGTGTCCGCCGCCGGCCGCGCGCCTCACTCGAAGGGGCTGGGCTTGGCCGGCGCGGACGTGGTTTTTTGAAAGCTCCATTCCACGTTGGGCGGCGGATAGCAAGGGCCTATCAACACGATCTGCAGGCACCGCCGGCGGAAGATCGGGTCGGCCAGGAAGATGCTTTCCTCGATTTCCAGCGTCGCGCCGCTCGCCGTGAACTGCCAGCGTTCGCCATTCGGCAGCATCAGCGCGACGCCGCGTTCATCCGGCAACAGGCTCACCTTGACGCGCGGATGCAGATGGAAGCGGATGGCGAACATCGCATCGGCCGAGGCAGTCGTGGCGCTCTTCCGCGGGTCAAGGAGCTGATCGACGCCATCCAGACGATCGCCGTCATTAGACAGCTTCAGCAGGCGCTGATGCAAGAGGCCAAAGCGATCGCGGTAACCATCGTGTGCGCCGCGCAGCGTGACCTGGTCGTCGCCGATGGAGATTTCGCTGCGCACCGCCCGCGGGTTGGACAGCAGATAGATTTCGCGCGGGGGCTGGAGCAGCTGGCGTTTGATGAGCCGGGAGGAGGAGGCGTCGTTGACCGTCAGCGTGGAATGCGCGGCGGTGGCGCGCGAGACGATGTGCCATTCGCTCTCTTCGTCGCCCGGCGCGCCGCAGTTGACGACGATCTCGTTCTCTCCGGAGCTGAACTCGAAGGCCAGGCAGCCGGCGCAGGCGCCTTCGCTAGCCGAAAGCGGCGGGGGTTCGCCCACATCGGTAATCACGACGGCATCGCCCTTCGCCAGCCGCGCATAGCCGGATTTGGTCGTCTGGTCTTCTCCCGGCACGAGCGAGTCATCGTAGGCGAGGATGTTTGCGATCTCGTCGACGCGCGTGGCCGCCATGCCGTTGAAGCGCGAGAGCGCACCGTTGCCCAGCCGCATGAAGCGCAGCATCGGCACCATGCGCGCGATCGCCTCGTTCAGCGCCTCGGGCACATCGAAGCCGCGGCTGACAAAACACTGCCGCAGCGGTAGCAGATCGAGCAGGATGTCGACGATCGCGCCGGGGTTGCGCGAGACATGCGCGCCATCGGGCAGGATTTGCCGGTCCAGCTCCGAGGCGAGCGACGGCGTGTAGGACGCCAGATGCGATTCGAACTCCGAAACGCACAAGGTCGCCAGCGTGGAGGCGATCAGCGCGCGCAGGCGGGCAACGTTCTGGCCCTCGTCGCGTCCGCTGAGCGAGAGCGTATGAAGCTGGCGCGTCAGCCCGGCCATGTAGGCGTCATAGAAATCCGCATCAACGCGGTCCAGCACGAAGCCGGCATGGGACAGCCACGCGATGAGCCGGCGCGCGGCGATGTCGGTTTCCCAGGCGAGGTCGGGCGCGCGCGTGCCAAGGGCCAGCCAGTCGCGGATCAGGGCGCGGGCCCGCTCGCGGGCGACATCGTCCTGCGCGGCGTGGAGGTGGCGGAGCCAGCTGAAGGCGTGCAGCTCCCGCAGCCAGGGCTGCGAGGGCGGGCGCACCTCGAAGGGCGATTGCGAGCCGATGGGCGCAACCGCGCCGGCCAGCCCGAAATACCCGTCATACATCTCTGCCGAGAGCGACGGGTCGGCGGTGCGCAGGTCTTGCGGGATGAGCACGAACTGGTACGCCGCGGGCGGTCCGGCGACCCAACGCAGCGGCGCGGAGCCGATCACGGTTTTCATCGCGGCGCGCCCGGCGTGCGAAGCGGCCATTGCGGCCAGGCGCATCTTTTCGGTCATGTCGTTGGTGGCCATGACGGGGCGGCTTCGTGTTTTTGGTTTCAGATTATACCTTTCAACGCCATCGCGGCGGAATAGAGACGCGGCGTAACCATCGATTATGCACGGGTCTTGCACAACCGCGCCACGAAAAACCCGTCGATGCCGCTTATGGCCGGTTCGTCCGCGGGAAGCTGGTGGGGCAGCGTGCGGACGATGCCGGGCGGGCGAACCCACTCCCGGCGCGCGCCGAGCGGGGCCGGGTCAATCGGCTCCAGCGTCAGGTCATCGCGCCGGGCCAGCAGGCGCTCAATCTGGTCGTAGCCCTCCTCCGGCTCCAGCGAGCAGGTGCAGTAGACCAGAACGCCGCCGGGCCGCAGCATGGCGACCGCGTTGTCGAGCAGGCGCATTTGCAGACCGGCGAGCTTTTCCAGGTCGGCGGGGCGCTTGAGGTGCGCGATGTCCGGGTGGCGGCGGATCGTGCCGGTGGCGGTGCAGGGCGCGTCGAGCAGGACGGCGTCGAAAGGCGCGTCTGGCCGCCATTCGGTGGCGTCGGCGGCGACCGTTTCCGCCTCCAGGTTCAGCCGCGCAAGGTTCTCGCGCAGGCGCTCCAGCCGCTTGGCGGACTGATCGACTGCGACCACGTGCGCCCCGGCATGGGCGAGCTGCGCGGTCTTGCCACCCGGCGCGGCGCACAGATCGGCCACGCGCCGCCCCGCAATGTCGCCGAGCACGCGCGCAGGCAGCGCCGCCGCGGCGTCCTGCACCCACCATGCGCCCTCGTCATAACCTGCCAGCGCCTCGATGCGGCCGCGCGTCGCGAGCCTTACGGTTCCCGTCGGCAGCGTCATGCCGCTCAGCCGTCCGGCCCACGCATCGGGGTCCGCCTTCACGGTGAGGTCGAGCGGCGGCTCGATCAGGTGCTGCGCGGCGATAGCGTGGGCGGTTGCCTCGCCGTAATGCGCGGCCCAGCGGTCCCACAGCCAGCCCGGCGTGTTGAGCCGGGCGGCGTCCTGTGCCGCGATGATCTCCGCGCCCGCGCGGGCGACGCGCCGCAGCACGGCGTTGGCAAGCGAGGCGAAGCGGCGCGCGCTCCGGTCGCGCCGGGTCTGCTCCACGGCGATGTTGATGACGGCGTGCGCAGGCGTCTCCATGAAGAGAAGCTGCGCTCCGGCCGTCAGCAGAATTTCGTCGAACAGCCCGCGGTTTTCGGGCAGCGGCGCGGTAATGAAGCGGGCGAGCGCTTCGTCGATCTGGCCCTTGCGGCGCAGCACCGTGCTGACCATCGCGCGGACGAAGGCGCGGTCATTCGGTGCAAGCGGCGGCTCAGCCCGGTCGAGCAGGCCGAGCGCCTCGTCGAGCGGCTGATGCTTGGCGAGGATTTGCCGGAGGATGCGCGCGCAGAGGTCGCGCGTGTCAAAGCCTGAGGGCGGAGCAGACGCGCCGGATTTTCGCTTGGTCGCTTGGCTCACAGGTGTCGCGCCCCGACCGGCGCTGTTCGCTTAGCCCCAGGGGCCTTCACTGCGTGCGCCCCACGGGCCGCCTTCGGCCGCGCTCGCGCTGCCGCCCTGACCCATTTCGCTAGCCATGGCCCGCAGCCGCGCGATGCGCTCCTCGGTGGGCGGGTGCGTGGAGAAAAGGTTGTCCATCCGCAGTCCGGCCAGCGGATTGATGATGAACATGTGCGCGGTCGCCGGATTGCGTTCGGCGTGCTGGTTCTGGACGCGCTTGGCCGCGCCCGAGATTTTTTCCAGCGCAGAGGCCAGCCAGAGCGGGCGCTGGCAGATCTCCGCGCCAAGTTGGTCGGCCTTGTATTCACGCGCGCGGCTGATCGACATCTGGATGAGCGCCGCGGCGATCGGCGCGAGGATCACTAGTAGCAGAATGCCGATGATCCCGAATGGGCTGTTGTTGTCGCGCGAGCCGCCGAAGAACAGTCCGAACTGCGCCAGCATCGAAATCGCCCCGCCGATCGTCGCCGCGATGGTCATGATGAGCGTGTCGCGGTTCTGCACATGCGCCAGCTCATGCGCCATGACGCCGGCGACCTCTTCGCGGCTAAGGTTCCGCAAGAGCCCGACGGTCGCGGCGACGGCGGCGTTCTCCGGGTTGCGCCCGGTCGCGAAGGCGTTGGGCTGATCCTCGTGGATCAGATACACCTTCGGCATCGGCAGGTTCGCATTGCGCGCGAGCTGGCGGACGATGTCATAAAGCTCCGGCGCGGTGCGTTCATCGACCTCCTGCGCGCCGCTCATGCGCAGCACGATCTTGTCGGCGTTCCAGTAGCTGATGAAGTTCATGCCGGCAGCGATCACAAAGGCGATCAACATGCCGGCCTGGCCGCCAATGGCATAACCGACGAGGACGAAAAGAGCGGTCAGCAATGCCAGCAGCATTGCCGTGCGCACGTAGTTCATGTCACCCACTCCTTTTACGGTCGCTGCGCCGGCACCGGCTTAGCGCCTAGATGAACTCGACCTTCAGGATCTCGTAGTCCTTGCTGCCCTTCGGCGTGACGACCTCGACGCTGTCGCCGACGGACTTCCCGATCAGCGCGCGGGCGATCGGCGAGTTGATGGCGATGCGGCCCTGCTTCACGTCGGCTTCGTCGTCGCCGACGATCTGATAGCGCAGTTCCTCGTCGGTCTCTTCGTCGACGATCGTGACAGTCGCGCCGAATTTGACCGTGTCGCCGGAAAGTTTCGACACGTCGATGACTTGCGCGCGCGACAGCTTGTCTTCGATGTCGGCGACGCGCGCCTCATTCAGGCTCTGCTGCTCTTTCGCGGCGTGGTATTCGGCATTCTCGGAAAGATCGCCGTGTTCGCGCGCCTCGGCAATCGCCTGGATAATGCGCGGTCGCTCCTCCGACTTCAGGCGTCTTACTTCGCGCTCCAGCGAGGCGTAACCTTCCGCGGTCATAGGAACTTTTTCTTGCGACATTTCCAGCCGTCTCCTGATTCCGGTTGAGTGCCGGATTTCACTCTAGCATTTGTGATTGAATGCAGCGTTTCGGGTCGTAATGCAATGCCCGCCGCCTAGCGCTGACGGGTGATATATTCCTGCAGGGGTGCAACTTCAAGGATTCCCGCCCGCATGGCCTTGATGGCCTGTGTAACGGCAAGCGCGCCGGTGACGGTTGTGTAGTACGGAATGTGATAAAGCAGGGAGGTCCGGCGAATCGAGGCGCTG
>CAYYSM010000186.1:0-5533 GCA_964474225.1 uncultured Hyphomicrobiaceae bacterium | reverse complement strand
CCAGATCGGAGATCGCGGTCTGGAATTTCGGGTCCCAGTTGACGAGGCGCTTGTCGCGGTAGATCAGGCCCGCGCGGTACCAGTCGACGAACACCTTGATGACCGCCTGGCTAAGGCCTTCGTCCATTGTGAAGCGTTCGCGGGACCAGTCGCAGCTTTCGCCGAGGCGCTTCTGCTGGCCGACAATCATGCCGCCGGATTCGCCCTTCCACTCCCAGACGCGTTCCAGGAACTTCTCGCGGCCCATCGCGCGCCGGTCCGGCTCGCCGCGGTCGGCAAGCTGGCGCTCGACGACCATCTGCGTGGCGATGCCGGCATGGTCCATGCCCGGCTGCCAGAGGACGTCGCGCCCGCGCATCCGCTCGAACCGCGCGAGGATGTCCTGGATCGTGTGGTTGAGCGCGTGGCCCATGTGCAGCGAGCCGGTGACATTCGGCGGCGGCAGCATGATGCAGTAGGGCTTGCCGGCTTCTTTGCCTTCGCCTTTCTGGGCGCGGCGGCCGGCGCGGAAAGCCTCCGCGTCTTCCCATTTCCTGTAGATGCGCGGTTCGACTTCCGCCGGGTCGTAGGTCTTTTCAAACATCTGCAAGTCTTACGTTCGTCACCGCGTCGCCCACTGCTGCCGGGCGGAGGACTGCGTGTGCGCTGTGCCTGAAGTTTCGCGGCGGCGCGGCCCTGTCAGGAGGTTTGGCCGCTGTCCGCCTCGGAATGCTGCTATTGCTGTATGACGCCCACAGCGAATTCGTCAATGTCGGAGACGGCGCGGGATGCGTTCCTTGGGTGATACGTCGCGCTCAGCGCTCCTCGTCCTGACGATGGTCGGGCGTCGACGTGTTGTCGTCGCCGGTCGGCTCCTGAGAGGCGGCAACCTGCTCGCGCATGGCGGCCTCGACCAGCCGCGGCATGTTGTTGTCCAGCCATTCCTGCAGCATGGGGCGCAGCAACTCCTTCACGCTGTCCTCCAGCGTCTTGCCGCTGACCGATGCAGGCGGCGCGGCCAACTGCGCCGGTTCGCTCGCGTCGGGCTCTTGCGGCGCGGGGCTGTGTTCCGTGGCCTCCTGATGGGCCGGCGCGTCGGTCTCCCACGTTTCTTCGATGGGCTGCGCCTCTGGCCCGGTCATGGCTTCCTCAACCGCTGCGTGCTCTGATGCGTCTTCTGCCGCCTCTGCCTCGCCCCAGGCGATCCCCTCCTGCGCGCTGTCGCCGGCGGGCTCATCGGCCAGAGCGGGCGCTTGCGGCTGGGCGGCGCCAGCCCACGCGCGCGGCGGCATGCCAAAGACCGCTTCAAGCTCGTCCGCAGCGGGGAACGCGCGCAGCGTCTGCGCCTCGGCCGGCTGCTCCGCTGCTGCCTCTGGCTCGTCGGCCGGTTCGGACTCCTCCTGCGCCGGGCCGGATCCCGCAGCTTCGCCCTCGCTCAGCGACGTCAATTCGATGCCAGGCTCGTCGGCCTGCTCGAATTCCTGTTCGCCTTCCTCTCCGTGCTCCGCTGCTTGAGCGGTTTCTTCCTGCGGCGGTTGGCTCACCTCGGCTTGCCCATCCTCCGCCTCAGTCCGCGCGAAGCGGACGCCAGACTGTTGCGATCGCGCCAGTTTATAGCTTTCTGTCACGTCAAACGGATCGTTCGAGGGCCAGGCGCTCTCGGGATGGGTCTGCGTGGCTGTGAAGGGCGAGGTCGGCCCTTCGTCGCCCACGGGCATCTGGAAGTCCTCGGCCCACACATTCGCCTGCGCGATCGCCGGGTCCGCTTCCGCAGGTTCCTCTGTGGGCGCGTCCTCCGGCTGCGCTTGCTCTGTCGCAGTCTCGACTTGGGCTTCCGCCTGGGCCTCTGACAGCCGCTCCTGCTCGCGGCGCAGCGCAGCGGCCGCGTCCGTCACGATGAAGTCTTCGGACAGGTCCAGGACCTCCTCGCCCTGCTCGTCCGCATGTTCCGCTTTGGCTTCCGGCAGCGGCTCCTGGGCTTGCCCGCCGCGCAGAACGCTCAGGATGTCGGGCTGGCCCTGCGCCCCGTTTTCGTGATGGCCGTTCGCCGTGTCGGGGTTGCGCGCCGGCGCACTCTCGGGCGCGCTCTTTTCGGCGCTGTCATCCGCAATGATCTCGCGGATCGAGGACAGGATGTAATCGATGCTCGGCTGCGACTCTTTACTCTCCGCGCTCATTGATAGTCCCCCGCTTACACCGCCGCACTGCTACCAAGGGAAAGAGGACGCCAACCCGGTTCGGGCAAACGCTCATTAACAGTTTGTTAGCTTTTCTCCTGGGTGAATAACGCAGATGCCCCCACACCGACAAGACGTTCCCGGGCGCTTCAGGGGGCTTTACGACGAATTTCCGGCGGTTGGGGACAAACGGGCATAAGCGGCCCGGAAGCGCCCGTCACTTTTTCGACGAGCCGTAATCGCCCTCCGGCACAACCCAGGGTTCCGTGCTCACGCCCGTGCCGCCCGTCGCTTCGTCGATGAGTTCCTCGCCCGGCTCCAGGACCGCGTCGCCGCCGACGACGGTGGTGTCCTGGATCGGCAGCACGCTGGTCGCCCAGTGAAAACCGAAGGGGCGGTTCTTCACATCCTCGTAGTGGACGCTCGGATCATAGAGTTCCGTCGGCAGACCCAGATCGGATGGCGTCAGGCGGCCGATGGCCGCGAGCAGCGTGTAGGATGCGACGACGAGATCGCGGCGGCTGGTCACGAGCGATACCTGCGTATCCAGCAGGTCCTGTTCCGTATCGAGCACATCAAGCAGCGTGCGCTGACCGACCTGCCACTCGGCCCGGACGCCTTCCAGCGCGATTTCGTTGGCCTGGACAGCCGCGCGGTCCGACACGATCGCCGCGCGGGCGGCGACGACCTGTCCCCACGCGGACACGACGTCAGCGCGCACCGCCTGGCGCGCCTGGTCGACCTGCTGGCGGCGCTGGAGTTCGGTGTCCTGCGACTGGCGCACCCGGGCGGAGACTTCGCCGGCTTGATAAAGCGGCACGGTCATGCGGCCGGTCACGGTCGTTGTGTCCCGCTCTTCGACGCCGCCCGTCTCATAGCTCTTCTCGTAGCTGGCTTCGAGCCGCACTTCCGGCAGAAGCTCGCCCTTGATCGTCTTGGTGTCATATTCCGCCGACTTGACCCGGAACAGCCCGGCAAGGATCTGCGGGTTCCGCATTTCCCCTTCCCTGAGCGCGGCCTCAAGCGTCGGGGGCAGCAGGCGATCCACGGGTTGCGGCGTCTGGAGATTGCGCGGCGGAAAGCCGATGACCCGCTCGTAGGCGGCGCGGCTGGTCTTGAGGTTGGCTCTTGCGAGGTTGAGCTGGGAAATCGCCGCTTCGCGCCGCGCACGGGCTTGCGCAACGTCCGTCTTGGTCACTTCGCCGACCTCGAAGCGATCCTGTGTCGCCTGCAACTGTTCGGTCAGGAATTCGACGTTGTTCTCGCGCAGGCGGACGATTGCCTGGTCGCGCAGGACGTTCATGTATTGCGTCACCGCGTCGAGCAGCACCTGCTGACCGACATCGCGAAGGTCCTCCCGCGCCGCCTCGACGCCGGCCTTTGCGGCTTCGACGGAGTTCATGGTTCGGAAGCCGCGAAAAAGCGGTTGGTTCAAATTGATGGAATAGCTGCGCGGCCAGTTGTCCTCGTTGCCGCCCCCGCCGAGGCCTCCGCCGCGCCCGCCCCGGGTGGTGACGTCCTGGTAAGTGTGCGTGGCCTCGCCCTGAATGACCGGCCGATAGCCGGATTTCGCCCGCGAAACCTCTTCATCGGTCGCGCGCAATTGCGCCCGCTGCGCCTTGAGCTGCGGGTTCGCGATATAGGCCGCCGCGAGTGCTTCCTTCAGAGTTTCCCCATGAGCAGCGGGGCTGCATAGCGCGCCTGATACCGCAAGCGCTAACGCTGACACGAGGACATTGCGCATTGTTCGCCCTTTCGCCGGAAATCCGTTCTCAAAGCCCTTGCCTTGCCCTCCCCCTTACGCGGTCACTCGCAATCCGCACGACTTACTCGATCGCAGAAACAACGCCCCCATACCGGGCAGTCGAACGATCGGAACAAGGCCTTCTGATCGGTGAGCAAGGTATCTCTGAGGCAGGGCAGGCGAAAGCGTGTGTTACTGCCATGAACACAATCTTTGAGCGGACGTGGCCTTTTTGCAGCTTTTTCGACATTCAACCTGCGCGAGTGTTGACGAGGTGTCACACCTGAAGGGGGCAATGCTTTGACTTCGGGCGCCAAAGACGCGAATCAGTGTGGATCGCGAATCACGTCACGGCGTCTGTGCCGCGCGCGCTGTGGTCCTGGCCGTTTGCGGATTTGCGGTCGGGCGACTGCGGCAGGATGCAGGTCACGGTTGTGCCTTCGCCCGGCTTGCTCTTGATGTCCAGCCGGCCCTCATGCATTTCGAGGATCGACCGGGAGATGGCCAGCCCAAGGCCCGAACCCTTGTGGTCCTTGGTCAGCTGGTTGCCGACCTGCTGGAACGGCTTGCCGAGCTTGGCGATCTCGTGCTTTGGGATGCCGACCCCGCTGTCCGCGATGGCGATACGCACCGTGCCCTTGTAGCGGTAGCTGCGCACGCTGATGTCGCCGCCTTCCGGCGTGAATTTTACCGCGTTGGAGAGCAGGTTCAGCAGCACCTGTTTCAGCGCGCGCTTGTCCCCGGCGATCTCGATTTCCGGGTTGCCGGACTGCTTGAGCGCGATCTGCCGCTCCTCGGCAGTCGACTGGACGACGCGCAGGCTCTCGTCGATCAGGTTGCCGGCGCGCACCGGCTCGATTGACAGCGAAAACTGGCCCGCCTCGATCTTAGACATGTCGAGAATGTCGTCGATCATCTCCAGCAGGTAGCGCCCGCTCTCGGTGATGTCCTTGGCATAGTCGCGGTACTTCTCGTGTCCGATCGGACCGAAGAATTCTTCGGTCATCACCTCGGAAAAACCGATGATCGCGTTCAGCGGCGTGCGCAGCTCGTGACTGATATTGGCGAGGAATTCGGATTTCGCCTTGCTGGCCTCCTCGGCGCGGGCCTTTTCCTTGGCGTAATTGTCCGCGAGTTCGACAAGCTGGCTGGTCTGGCTTTCCAGCTTCTGCCGCGAATCCTGCAGCTCCTCGACGCTCGCGCGAAGCTCCCGTTCGCTATGGGCCAGCCGGCGCTCGTTGCGTTTCAGCGTGGTGATGTCGGTGGCGATGCTGACGAAATCGCTGGTGCGGGTGCGGCGTTCCGAGACCGCGATCCAGCGGCCGTCGTCAAGCTCGATGTCGTAGCTCGCCGCACGCGATTTCGGCGCGCCGGCGGCCGAGCGCGGCCCTTGCGGGACGGCGCGCGCCGCGGCTTTTTGCAGCTTCGCGTGTTGCGTGCCGGGCGTGGCGTGATCGCTCGACAGGCCATACAGTTCCATAAAGCGCCGGTTGCAGAACACAAGCCGCTCGCTGCTGTCCCACAGTGCGATGGCGTGTTGCTCGCTGTCCAGCGCCTCGGTCAGCCGCGCGGCCATCTGCACATCATGGTTTTCGCGGCGCTCGTCGCTCGGCACCTCCATGACCATGCCGAG
>CAYYSM010000185.1:0-5556 GCA_964474225.1 uncultured Hyphomicrobiaceae bacterium | reverse complement strand
CCGTTCAAGGCCGGCGAAGTGCCGCGCGTGCGCACGACCGAAGACTACATCATGGAGCGGGACGAGACCGATAAGGATTGACCCTCAAGGCTGGACACGCGCAAGCCAGCCGGTTCTGTCATTGCCGGGCTTGACCCGGCAATCCAGAACATTTTGGTGCGAGGAGGGTGGATGCCCGTGTCAAGCACGGGCATGACGCTATGGCAATCCGAAGGCAGATTAATTCCTGGAGATGAGCGGCAGGTTGAACAGCAGGTTCTGCGGCTTCATCTTCAGCCGCTTGTCCGGCGTCATCGCCATCGCCAGATGCACCGGCTGACCGCGGGCCTGCTCCAGCACGACTGTCTCGTCCCGGATCGTCATGTCGAACAGCGCGATGATCCGCTCTTGCGCGTCCGGCTCCAGCGTCTCGCCGCGATAAAGCGCGTTGAGCAGCCCGGTCGCCTGCGTGTCCAGCCCGATGTGCCAGCGCCAGTCCTCGTTCTGGATCGCGGTGCGCGGCTGAACGCGAACCTCGACTTTCAGGAAATGCCGGACCCACGCCTCCATCACGCGGGCGAAGGCGTCGATCGCCGGCTGGCCAAAGCGGAAATCAACGACGAAATCGAACTGCTCCGAGCGGTCCCAATACTGGTCCTTGTTCTGCTCGCCCAGCACGTCCATCTCGACTTGCCCGCCGCGCGACAGCTCCGCCAGCACAAGCTGGCCCGGCGCGCCGGACTGCGCGCGCATCTCCACGATCTCCTGATCGGCGAGCATCACCCGCCCCTCGTCGATGTTGACGTTCTGGTCGCGGAAGAAGATCTCCGCCGCGCGCAGGCGGAAGGGATCGTCGCAGTCCCGCAAAATGTGCCGAAGGATCAGATGCGCCATCTGGTCGAGGAACAGCGGCGGCACGTCGATCTTTCCGCCTGAGAACAGCGAGAGATAGGCGCCCTCCACCGTGCCGGCCTGCGTGAGATGCGCGCGGAACCGCAGCACCGCGCGGTAATTGTCCCGCGCGTCTGCATCGGCCATCTCCGCCAACTCGTCCTCGCTGACCTCCCGGAACGGCTCCTCCATCAGCGCGTCGAACAGCCGGCGCTCGGCATCACACGATTCCTCGATCGGGTGAATTTCCGGGCGCAAATAATAGGCGCGCAGGTAGTCCGGCGTGACGCGCAGCCAGCCTTGCGCGTCCCGCTCGGTCAGATGCAGCCCGGCGGAGCGCCAGAAATCTTTAGCCGTCATCCTCGATCCCCCAGATCTGCGTGGGGACCAGTGGCGCACTTTGCGGCTGGTCGATCTTGCGGAAGGACTCCTCGATCTCGCCGGCGTCATTCACGCTGCGCGATACCGCGAAGATCACGCCCGGGCGCACATCCGCGCACATCTCGCTGATGAAGGCGGTCTCCTCGCGGGCGGCCTCCAGCGCAACGGCAAGGTTCGGGGCGCCGTATTCACTCAGCAGATGGCGCGCGAGCACGCTCTCGGCGGCCTCAAGCTGTTCCGGCGTGATCGTTGCCGCGACAACGAAGGTCGAGCGTCCGAACGAGCTGAGACCCAGAAAACCGTTGGCGAAAGCCTGGCGCTCCTTGCCGATCAGGGCATCCGGCGGCAGGTCCGCAAAGGCGAAGGCCCCGGATACCGCCCACTCGCCCGGCTGGGCGGCCTGCGCGAAGACATTGTCGTCGGAGTTGTCGAAGCGGATCGTGCGCGCGAACTTCATTGCAGCGCCGTCTCCTCGGGCCAGCGCGCGACCGCATCAATGAGGCGCAGCGAGACATGCGTGCCGTCATCGCGCTTGAGGATGAGGTTGCCGTGCTCGTCCAGCCCTACGAAGCTGCCCTTCACGCCCGCCCCGCCAGAGGCGTCGGCAAAGCTGCGCGCACGCTGGTCCGCGCGTTGTTCCCAGGCGTTGTGGATTGGCGCGAAGCCGTCATTGTTCCAGGTGTCAAGCCAGGTCAGGAAATGCCGCGAATAGGACTCGATGAGTTGCTCCGCGGTCAACTCCGGGCAGCCCTCTTCGCTCATGGTGGTCACGCTCGGGTCATTGCCCGGCTCCGGCTCGCCTGGGCGCTGGGTCAGGCGCACCTCCACCCCGAGCGCCAGCCATTGCGGCACCGTGTCCTCCTCCGCCGCCGCGCGGTCCACCGCCATGCTCACCTGCGCCACCGCGCCGTCATTGGCGTAGACCAGCCCGGGCCAGCCGAAGGTGATGGCCACCTTGGGCGGCGCGAGCGCGGCCAGAGAATCACCGGCAGCCACGACGCCGAGCGGCAGCATCTCCACCGCGCGCAGAAGCGGCACATCCGGCTCCAGCACGATCGCGAGGCCCGCATGCGCCTCTTCCAGGCTCCAGATGACGTCGCCCGCGCCAAAGCGTCCGGCCGCGGCGCCCTCGCAGGCCACGCGCATCGGCGGCTCCGTAGCGGGGAACGCGTGGCCGGTCAGCAGCGGCGGAAAGTCGATCTCGGTGTGCTCCATGCTGGCTCGGTCGCGCGGATTATTTCAGGTCGATCTCGGTCTCGACCACATGCTCCAGGTCTGTGCCTTCGGCGGTCAGCGTCATGCGCAGCTTGAGCTTGTCGCCGGCCTTGCCGGAGCGCACCAGTTCCTCGACCTCGCGCTGCGAGGTCACGCCGACCTCTTTCAGAAACTTACGGATCGCCATGTTCAAGCGGTCTTCGTCCATGTCGCACCTATTCTTGTTCTTGCGATGGCTGAGCTTCAGTGTTGCGCGTCGCAGTCTTCAGGAAGGCGACGAGCGCGGTGAGCTTTTCGTCGTCGGATATCACCTGCAGCGGCATTTTCGAGCCGGGCGTCACGTGGTCCGGCCCCTTGTCGAACAGTTCGGCGATCGTCTTTTCGTTCCAGACGATGTCGGCGTTCTTCAAACCGTTCGAGTACGGATAACTGGGTAGCGCACCCGCCTTGCGCCCGAAGATGCCGTAAAGCGTCGGACCCGCGCGGTTGCCATCCGCTGGCGTCAGGGTATGGCACACACTGCACTTGCGCGCAAATTGCCGTTCGCCCAACGACATCTCGCCGCTGACCTGGAAGCGCCGGGGATATTGGCTCGGCACCGGCTCGAAGGGCGCGCGCGGATTGGCGCGCCAATAAATGGCGAAGTCGTCCAGCCCGCCGTAGTAGAGTTCGCCCGCGCTCTTGAACGCCAGCGCCCAGACCGGGCCGGTCGGGTTGCCGTAGGTCTCGCCCACGGCCCAGTCCTCGATCTGCCACAGCCGGATCATGCCATCCGCGCCGCCCGTGGCGAGCATGTCGCGCTGCGGCGACACCGCGAGCGAAAGCACGGGCCCTTCGTGCGGGGCGAGCACCTTGACCTCATCGCCGTTTGCGTCGATGACGCGCACATCGCCATTTTGCGTCCCGAAGACGATGCCCCCGTCCGGCAGCAGCGCCATGACGTTGATGCCCCAGCCGTATTCGATCACCGGGCGCATCGCGGTCGTGTCGCTGCCGTCCGCGCGCCAGAGGCGGATGCTGCCGTCATAGCTGCCCGAATAGAGATGCTTGCCGTCCGCGGAAAAGCCGACCGCGTTGACCGGACCGGTGTGACCTTTCAGCTGGGCGATCAGTTCGCCGTCAGCGATGCGCCACAGGCCGACCGTCCGGTCCCAGCTTGCGCTCGCGGCAAGCTTGCCATCCGGGGAGACCGCCACATCGACGACCTTGGCCGCGTGCCCCTCGAAGCGGCGCAGGATTTCGCCGGTTTCACGGTCCCAGAGCGCGAGCGTGCCGTCGTCGCTGCCGGTCAGCGCCCGGCCGCCCGCAATGAAGACCGCATCGTTCACCGGCCCGTCATGCCCGAGCAGGCGCTGCAGCGCTTCCGGCGGCCGCGCCTCCAGGTCCCAGACCATCGCGGCGTAATCGAAGCTGGCGGTGAGGGCCTGTTCGCCATCGGCTGTGACCGCCAGACTGCGCACCGGCCCGCCGTGGCCGAGGAGGTTCCGCGTCTCCGCTTCTTCGGGCGGCTCCGCGCTGGTGTCAGCGGCCGCCGCAGCCCCGAACGGGACCGCGGCGGCAAACGCCATTGCGATGAGCCAGCGCGATACTTTCAACGCGCACATTGCCTGCGACGCTACTCGGCCGGTTGCTGCTGGGCGCCCGCTGGCGCCCGCGGGGGCTGTTGCGCCTGCCCCTTCTCCATATCCTCAACCCACAGGCTATGGTGCTCCTTGGCCCAGTTGTAGTCGACCTTGCCGGAACCCATCGCCTCGAAGCCGCCTTCCATGCCGATCGTGCCAATGTAGATGTGGGCGATGATGACGGCCGTGAGGAACAACGCCACGATCGCATGCCAGAGCTGGCTGAGCTGCATTTCCTCCATCGAGGACAGGTTGGTCGGCAGTTCGGTGCCCAGCACGCTGTTGATGGCGGCGAAGGTTTTGGCGAACATCGCGAACTCGAAGGGCAACATCAATGCAATGCCCGACAGGCTGACGGAAACGCCGCCCAGCACCACGAGCCAGAAGATGATTTTTTGCCCGGCGTTGAACTTCTTGGCCGGCGGATGAATGCCTTTGCCTACAAAGCCGCCGCCCATCGCGACCCATTTCACGTCGGTCCAATCGGGGATGTTGTAGCGGATCCATTGAATGGTGATCCAGACGAGCCCGACCATGAAGATAAAGGCCGAGATGAAGTGCGCCCACTTGCCGCCGAGGGTTATCGCCGCGAAGGCCTCCTTGCCCATCAACGGCATCAGCACGTCGCGGCCATAGAGCATGTTCAGACCGGTGATCGCCAGAATGATGAACGAGATCGCCAGCACCCAGTGGCCTGTCCGCTCGGAAAACGCAAAGCGCTCGATCACCCGGCCGCTGCGCCCGCCCTCGATGCGGATTGGCCCGGCGATGAGATAGTAGAGCAGACACAGCGCCGTGATCGCCGCCAGCCCCCACCAGCCATAGGTCGCCAGCTCGGTGTTGCGGAACTGACGCCAGCTTTCCCCGGTGCTCTGAATCGCCAGGCCGGCCTGCCCGCCCATACCCGTGACGGCGCTGTAGCCTTCCGCGCCGTGGCGCAACTGGCTCCAGAAGTCGGAGCTTGAGCTTGCTCCCTCGCTGTGTCCGAAGGCCTCGCGCGCCTCGGGGCTTTTCTCGAACTGTTGCGGCGGACGCGAGCTTTCGGGATCGCCCGGCGCGCCCGGCACCACATTCGTCGTCGCATCGGCTGGCGGCCGCACGCTTTGGGCGCTGGCCGGGTCCGTGGCCGCGACGCCGATGAGCAGCGCTGCGAGCACGAGCAAACTCAGGAGGCGGACAGCGCCAATCCTGGTCAAACCAATCTGTTGCATCGAGACACCTTGTGCGGTTCCAAAACCCTGTTCCAGGGACGGGAGCCTGACCGCCCGGCCGGCCCGCGCGGATGTTCGCAGGCATGGGGCCAGACGATCGGGGCGGCCCCGCGGTGGGACCGCCCCGGCTCTTCATTTTGCGAAGGCGAGACGCTCCTAGCCGGCTCCACCGGGATAGGCGCGTCCCCAGCCCCAGGCGCCGGAGCCGAAGCCGCGGGCCACGACGCGCTGGCGGTAGATGTCGGCGACCTGATCGC
>CAYYSM010000184.1:0-5590 GCA_964474225.1 uncultured Hyphomicrobiaceae bacterium | reverse complement strand
GCTGTATAAGCTGGCGCGCGAGGGAAAGATCACCGGCTTTACCGGGATCGATGATCCGTATGAGGCGCCGGAAGCGCCCGAAGCGGTGATCGATACGCTGGAAGCATCGCCAGACGAGGCAGCGCATACGCTGCTGCTGAAGCTTGAGGCGATGGGACTGACCCGCAGTTAACAGGAAAACGCCTCAGGCCACCGCGCTTTCGTCGCCCGGGTCGCGCAGGACATAACCGCGGCCCCATACCGTCTCGATGTAGTGCTTGCCGCCGGTTGCCGCCGCGAGCTTCTTGCGCAGCTTGCAGGTGAACACGTCGATGATCTTCACCTCCGGCTCGTCGATGCCGCCGTAAAGGTGGTTCAAGAACATCTCCTTGGTCAGCGTCGTGCCCTTGCGCAGGCTAAGCAGTTCCAGCATCTGGTATTCCTTGCCGGTCAGCGGCACGCGCTTGCCGTTCACGTCGACCGTCTTGGTCTCCAGATTGACGGTGAGTTCCCCGGTCTTGATGATGGACTCGGCATGGCCCTTGGAGCGGCGGACCACGGCGTTAATGCGCGCAATCAACTCGTCCTTGTGAAAGGGCTTGGTCATATAGTCGTCCGCGCCGAAGCCCAGGCCCTTCACCTTGTCTTCGATGCCGTCCATGCCGGAAAGGATGAGGATTGGGGTCTTGTTCTTGTTATTTCGGAGCTTGCGCAACACGTCGTAGCCGCTCATGTCTGGCAAGCCAAGATCAAGCAGAATAATATCGTAGTCGTATATCTTAACGTAATCGAGCCCCTCTTCACCGGTATCTACCGTATCGGAGCTCAATCCTTCGGAGATGAGCATAAGCTCGATCGTTTGCGCCAGAGCCTTGTCGTCTTCGATCAGCAGAACTCTCATCCCAATTCCTCTTTGTCGCGATGCGCGCGCCGGTTGTGTTAGCGGTGCGTTGCAATTTTGTCACGATCGGTTAAGCTCTCCGCAGCGACAATAAGCCCCCGAAGTTAACAAAACCTCACTTCGCCGGGGCAAATTGCTGCGCCAGCCGAAATCCTAAACCCTTGACATACATGGTCCTGAAGCATGTTGACGGAAGCGCAACGGGCCGCGCCGCACATGCTTCTCCCCGGCTCTTGCCAGCCGGTCCGATACCCACGCGCAACCGATATCGAGGCGGCGACTTCCGCCCTCTTTATGCAACCGAAGATTGCCGCGCTTCCTGCCGCAGGAAAGCGATGGACGCGCGCACGACACCGGTCGGCCGACGAGACGACGGCGCCGCGACGCAAGCAATCTTTTGAGAACGAAACACTCGGGTGTGAATAACCGCGCTTCACTCTTGTCATTAGCCGATTCGTCGCATCAGCCCTAGGTTGCATCGCGCTCGCAGCGGATTTGATGGCGAAACTGTGTCGTCTGAGTCACGCGGCTTGATTTACCGGCGATTAATTCGCGCAGCCTAGGCTCTTTTGCGAAGACCGCGGCCTGTGCGGATGCCGCAATGGACTGACACCTCACCGCGTATCGCTATCAGGACGAGGACAAAAATGCCGTCACGTCAGCGCAATTTCCGCTCGCGCCGGTTCGAAGTCGAAGAGCGCCAGCAAAAGGTGGCCGATATCGAGGCCATGATCGAGGACTTCACCCGCGTCGCCGACGAGTTGGAGCGGCAGCTGCGCTATGAAGAGCAGCGGTCGGGCATCGCCGATCCCAAACATTTCGCCTATCCGATCTACGCCAGAGCCGCGCGTCAACGGCGCGACAACCTGCTGGAGTCCATCCGTGATCTGACCGCCAAGCTGGAGGAGGAGCGCGTTGGGCTTGAGCAGGCGCGCGCCGAGCTGCAGACGGCGGAAATGTTTGCCACCCGCGATGGTCTGCGCGCGCGCCGGGGCGGCGGCGACCGCTATCCAGGCAACATGGCGCTGGAACGCGAGTAGCCGGTTTCCGCGATCAATTCGCACCATCCGGTGTAAAACTTCATGTCTGCATGCGCCGCGCGTTGACAGCGCCGCGGCCCTGACCCATTGCTTCCCTGGCACGGGAGACTTGGGGCAGGGCACCATGCTGGCGCAGAAGACACCATTCTGGCGATGGGCAGCCGTCGCGCTTGGAGCAGCCATGCTTGCGGGGTGCGCGCAGACGAACGCCCTATTTGAGGGGACCACCGGCGCGCTTCCAGCGGCGCAGAGCGTTCAATCCGCAGCGCAAACCGGCTACCCGCCACTGCCCGCGCGCCGCAAGCCGAAGGCCGCGCCGCAAGAAGATGGCGGCCTCCTCGCCGCGCTGCCGGACATCGACCTGACCGCCCAAGCGGTCGCGCCCCAGTCTGTCACGGCCAACGAGAAGCCGATCAATGTCTATGTGCGGCTTGCCCGGCAAATCCGCCGCTGCTGGCTGGGCCCGAACGATCCGCGCCTGCCCGGCCACGGCTTCCGCGCCGAGGCGAAACCCGGTGAAGCTGGCGAAGCCGAGATTGACGTCTTCAAGGAAGTGCCGGGGCGCAAATACGGCCCGCACGCCTTCGAAGTGAAGATCACGCCCGAGGGCGGCGGCTCGCTGGTCCGCAGCACCAACCGGCGCGTCGACGAGGAACTGGCGAACACCCTCCGGGCAGACGTGGCCCGCTGGATCCGCGGCGGCACAGGCTGCGATGGGCCGGGCCGCGGCAGCGCGTAGCGCCTGCGCCACACCCTCTGATCGTCTTAACGTTCCCCGTTCAGGCCTGCGCCCTGTCCCACAATTCGGACATCATCTGCCGTACTGTCGCCTGCGCCGGGGGAGAGTTTCGTTTCAGGTATGGGGGTACGGCGTTTGCGCGCGTTAAACGTCAGTTTCGTCTTGTGTGCCGCGCTCTTCGCTCAGGGCTGCGCCACCAATTCCGAAAGAATGCCGGTTCATGAAGCCTCGGAGGCCCAACGGCTGGTTTTCGGCGCGCCGCAGGCGGTCCGAACGCAGTTCGCCAGCCAGATCGGCACCTGCTGGTTCGCAGGGACCGGGCCGCTGCGGGATGACTACACCTTCACCATGCCGGCAGCCGAGCAGGTCGGCGGGCCGTCCCTGATCCGCGTTTTCCGCCTGCAGCCCGAGCGCGAGGAAGTGTTCCAGGTTCAGTTCTACCCGCACAACGACAACACGGTCGTGGCGACGCGGAATCTCGACCTGCCCCACGGCCTCGCCGAGGACCTGGAGACCAGCGTGGAACTCTGGCTGCTGGAGCCGTCGCAGTGCCGGATACCTGAAGACCAGATGGCCGGCGAGAGCCCGTGGGACCCGCGCCTGCAGCGGGCCGAAGCGGGCGAGGACGAGTTGCAGCTTCCGCCGCTGGAGGACGGCGCGGCGCAGACCGAGGACGAGGAAATCGACATGCACCAGGCCGAGCTGCGCGCGCGCGGCGCGATCGAATAGCCGCCCTCACGCCGCGCGGGAGAACGCCGGCACTTCAGCGCCTTCCTCGTTATACTGGCGGATCTTGTTGCGCAGCGTCCGCACTGAAATGCCCAGGATTTCGGCGGCCTGCGTCCGGTTTCCGGCGCAGTGGCGCAGCGTCTGCAAGATGAGGTCGCGCTCGACATCGGCGACCGTGCGTCCGACAAGCGCTGCGGACAGCGGATCGGCGTCGCTTCCAGGCGTGCCCGAGAGGTGAAGATCGTCGGCGCGGATGGCCTCGCTGTCTGCGAACAGCACGGCCCGGTGGATGACATTCTCCAGTTCGCGAACATTGCCGGGCCAGGCATGGCGCGCCAGTTTGTCCCGCGCATCGGGCGCAATGGGGCGCGGCGTCATGCCGTGCGCCGCGGCAAATTGCTCGGCAAAGTGCGCTGCGAGCGCGGGGATGTCCTCCGGCCGCTCGACCAGGCGGGGCACTTGCAGTGTGACGACCGCCAGCCTGTAGTAGAGGTCTGAGCGGAATGTCCCGTCCTCAACCGCCTCTGACAGGCTGCGCGCGCTTGCTGCGATGATCCAGGCGCGCGTTTCGCTGCGCAGGGCCATTGCCAGTTCGGCCTGGGCCGAGGCGCTGAGTTCACTGACATCATGCAGCAGCAGCGTCGCGCCGCCTTGCGCATGCGCCGCGAGGACCTGCGCCGGGTCATCGCCGGCCGCGCAGTACACCGAGATCAGTTCACCTGCGTTTTCCGCTGTCTCGTGCATGAAGCGCGCCAGCGCCGCTTTGCCGACGCCGGGTGCGCCCTCGATGAGGATGTTGGCCGCGCCGCGCGCCGCCTTTCCCGCCTGCGCAGCCAGCTCGGCCATCGCCGTGCTGCGATAGATAAACGTGCCCGACTGCATCCCTGCCCCCTGGAAACAGCAGGGTCGGTGTCGCGCTGACCTGCGCCGCGCGCCGCAACCCCGCGAATCGCTGCCGTGATGGTGCAAGAATGCGCGGTCAGGCTAAACAGAGGTTTAACCGCCGCACGCCTGAGCCGGCAAAAAAAGCCCGGGACGCGAAGTCCCGGGCAGTCAGGAGCGTGGGCAGGATGAGCATGTCGGCAGAATCGGGAGAAGCGTGCCTCGCCTGCCCACAGGGCGAACCAGGGAACGCCAGGCGTCTGCCCGGCGCACCCCGGTGCGAATGGATTACATCCGCTGGCTGCCCGAGCCGAACTCGGGATAGCCCTCAAGGCCCAGCTCGGTCGCGTCGAGGCCGTTGTATTCGGCTTCCTCGCTCGGACGCAGCCCAACCGAGAACTTGAGCACCAGCCAGACAACCGAACTGGTGACGATGACGAACGCCCCGATCGCGCCGACGCCGATCGCCTGAGCGACGAAGCTGGCGCCGTCATTCGTGATCGGCACCGCCATCGTGCCCCAGATGCCCGCGATCAGGTGGACCGGGATCGCGCCGACGACATCGTCGATCTTCAGCTTGTCGAGCAGCGGCACGAAGAACACCACGATCACACCGCCAATCGCGCCGATCAGGATGGCCAGGGCCGGCGACGGAGTCAGCGGCTCCGCCGTGATCGACACCAGGCCGGCCAGCGCGCCGTTCAGCGCCATGGTCAGGTCGACCTTGCCGTACATGATTTGCGTGAGGATCAGCGCGGCCACCGCACCGGCCGCAGCGGCGAGATTGGTGTTCACGAAGATATTGGCCACGGAAGTCGCGTCCGCGATCGTGCCCATGGCGAGCTGCGAGCCGCCGTTGAAGCCGAACCAGCCGAGCCACAGGATGAACATCCCCAGCGTCGCGAGCGCGAGGTTGGAGCCCGGCATCGGGTGCACCTTGCCGTCCTTGTCGTACTTGCCCTTGCGCGGGCCCAGCACGATCGCCCCGGCGAGCGCGGCGGAGGCCCCGCAGGCGTGCACGATGGTCGAGCCGGCGAAGTCGGAGAACCCGGCCTCGGCCAGCCAGCCGCCGCCCCACTGCCAGGCGCCCTGGATCGGGTAGATGAAGCCGGTCAGGATGACGACGAAGAACAGGAACGGCCAGAGCTTGATGCGCTCGGCCAGCGTGCCCGACACGATGGACGCGGCGGTCGCCACGAACACCATCTGGAAGTACCAGTCGGAGGCGGCTGCATAGCCGTCCGCCGACGGAGCCCCGGCCTCGCCGGCGCTCCACCAGGTAAAGCTACCGAGATAGCCGCCATCGACCCCGTCATACAT
>CAYYSM010000183.1:0-5628 GCA_964474225.1 uncultured Hyphomicrobiaceae bacterium | reverse complement strand
GCCCCGCACCGCTACGGCCAACCTGGACGACGCGAATGTGCAAGAGGCACTGACCCTGCTCAAGGACGCGGTGGACCTCAACGGCGAGCCCCTCCTGGTGGACGACGTCATCCGCTACACGATCTACGTCACCAACACCCACGACACTGTCACCCTCACCGGCGTGGTCGTCACCGACACCCTCCCGGCGGGCACCGTCTTCGTCACGGCAACGCAGTCCTACACCGAAGCGGGCGGCACGCTCTGGTGGCAGGTGGGCGACCTCGCGCCGGGCGCAAGCTGGACCGTCGAAGTCGACCAGCGCGTGGACGGCTCCGCCAATCCCATCGCGGGCAACCACGCCGCCGTCTGGTGCGACCAACAGGATTGGCAAGGCACCGGCGACGTGTATCCGCCTGATCCCGTCATTAAGACGGACTTGGCATTGGGCAAGACGGCGGAAGAATACCGCAATGACCCGCCCCTCCTGGTGGGCGACCGTATCCTCTACACCATCCGCGTGACCAACACCACCACCGGCGCGCTGACCAACTTGCGCATCACCGACACGCTGCCGGCGGGCGTGAGCTACTTTGGCATCCCCAAAGGCTCGCCGCGCCCCGACCAGACCGGCAACCCCGTCGTTTGGACGCTGGATTCGCTGGCGGCGGGCCAGACGCAGACCTTTAAGGTGATCGTCAAGGTGGACGGCTCCGCCAACCCCATCGGCGTGAATCAGGTCCAGGCCACGTGCGCCGAGGAGACAACGGTCGCTGCGGCCAGCGCGCAAGTGCCGGGCGACGGCGTCCACGAACCGGGCCTCGTCGTCACCGGCACGGTCGGCGGCGGGGGGGGGACGATGGCGCAAGTGACGCGCGCGCCAGCCTCCGCCCTGGACGTGGGCGACTTGCTCACCTACACGGTTATGGTCACCAACAGCAACGACTCGCTGACGCTGCACAACCTGGCGGTGACGGTCACGCTGCCCAGCGGCGTGGAGTGGGTGCGTATGACGCCGGCTGGATCAACGGCCCTGCTGCCCGTGTTGGTATGGCATCAGGCGACGTTGGGGCCGGGCATGGGCTGGCGCGCCACCATCGTCGTCAGCCAGACCAGCGAGTCGGTCGGGACGATGCATATCGCCGCCGCCAGCGACGAGCAAAGCCCGGTCGAGGTGACCATCGGCGGGGCGGAGTATCGCGTCTACCTGCCGCTGGTGTTACGACAATAGAAACAAACACCCCCCCTCCCGCCCCTCCCGCCCAGCGAGGGGCTGGGGGGGACTAGAGACCACGTTCACAAAAGGAGGTGATGCCTATCCTACGTCTGTATCCGATGTCTGAACTCGAGCAAATTGGGCTTGACGTCTGTTGGGACGCAGATCAACACAGATAAACATAGATTGCCTGGAAAAATTGGCGTCCCCCAAAAACGAAATTCAAAAAACACTTACCTTTCACCTGAGGAGGTTGCAAGAAATGACTGTCAAATCACATAAATCACATTGTTGGCTTTCGACCCTCGCCATCCTGGCGCTGCTGCTGGGGATGCTGCCCGCAGCGTCCCACGCCGCGCCGGCGGCAGGGAGTATGCCGGTCGCGCAAGCCGCGCCGCCGCTTCACGCGCTCGCCGGCCAGGAGGTCCCCGATAACCAGGGCCGCGAGTTCTGGCTGGCCTTCCCGGGGAACTATGACTTCACATCCATACTCACTTTGTTTATCACCGGGCAGACGGCGACCACGGGGACGGTCACGATTCCGGGGACGGGGTTCACGCAGGATTTTAGCGTCACCCCCGGCGACATCACTTCTGTGGTAGTACCTACGGATATCCAAATCATCACCTCGGACACCGTCGAGACGAAGGGCATCCACGTGCTCGCCCAGGCAGAGGTCACGGTCTATGGCTTGAACCGCGTCCAATATACGACCGACGCTTACCTCGGCCTGCCGGTGGACGTCCTCGGCACCGAGTACCTGGCGTTGAATTACACTTCCAATGGCAGTACTCCCGAGCAATTCACCATCGTCGCCAGCGAGGACGGGGCCACTGTCACCATCACCCCCACCGTCACGGTCGGCGGGCGAACCGCCGGCGTCCCGTACACGGTCGCGCTCGACGAGGGTCAGACATACCAACTCCAGTTGGCTGATACCACGCAAGACCTTTCCGGCAGCGTGATCACGTCCGACAAGCCCATCGCCGTTTACGGCGGCGTCAACTGTGCGAACATCCCGCTAGGTTATATGGCCTGCGATCACATCGTGGAGCAACTGCCGCCCGTTGCGAGTTGGGGCAAGGCGTTTGTGACGGTGCCGCTGGCGACGCGCACCAAAGGGGATACGTTCCGCTTCCTGGCGGCCCGCGACGGCACCACCATCACGTTCGAAGGCGCCGACGTGGGCACGCCGACGGTTACGTTGAATCGCGGCGAGTGGCACGAGCGGCTGATCGCCAGCACCGCCTACATCGTCTCCAGCGAGCCGATCCTGATCGCGCAGTATTCCAACGGCACCACTTTCGACGGCGTGACCTCGGACCCGTTCATGATGCTGATCCCGCCCTACGAGCAGTTCGGCGCGAATTACACCGTCAGCACGCCGGCCGAGGGGTTCATCACAAACTATATCAACGTGGTCGCGCCCGCCGCGGCCGTAGGGAGCGTCATCCTGGACGGCGCGGCGATCCCGGCCGGGGACTTTTCCGCCATCGGCAGCAGCGGGTTCTATGGCGCGCAGGCCCCGGTGGCGCTGGGCACGCACAACCTCAGCGGCCCGCTGCCCTTTGGCGTCTTCTCTTACGGTTTCGACGAGGCTGACTCCTACGGCTACCCCGGCGGGATGGGGATGGCGGCGGTGGCAAACGTGGCGACGCTGACGATCACGCTGCCGGCCGGGGGCCAGGCGGCGGTCGGTGATGAGTACTGCCTCACCGCCCTCACCGCCGACGCGGAAGGCGATCCGGTCAATGGCGTGCGGGTGGACTTTGCAGTCACCGGCGTCAACCCGACCACCGGGTTCACCACGACCAATCAGGCTGGCGAGGCGCCGTTCTGCTACACCGGGATGACGGCGGGTGAGGATACCGTCGTCGGCGCGGTCGGCACGGTCTCCGACACGGCCACGATCATGTGGAGCGAATCCGCGCCATCCGCTCTCGCTCTGGGCAAGACGGCGGAGGAATACCGCAACACCCCGCCGCTGCTGGAAAACGACCAGATTCTGTACACCATCCGCGTGACGAACACGACCACCGGCGCCCTGACCAACCTCGTCGTCACCGACACGCTGCCGACGGGCGTGACCTACTTTGGCATCCCCAAAGGCTCGCCGCGCCCCGACCAGACCGGCAACCCCGTCGTTTGGACGCTGGATTCGCTGGCGGCGGGCCAGACGCAGACCTTTAAGGTGATCGTCAAGGTGGACGGCTCCGCCAACCCCATCGGCGTGAATCAGGTCCAGGCCACGTGCGCCGAGGAGACAACGGTCGCTGCGGCCAGCGCGCAAGTGCCGGGCGACGGCGTCCACGAACCGGGCCTCGTCGTCACCGGCACGGTCGGCGGCGGGGGGGGGACGATGGCGCAAGTGACGCGCGCGCCAGCCTCCGCCCTGGACGTGGGCGACTTGCTCACCTACACGGTTATGGTCACCAACAGCAACGACTCGCTGACGCTGCACAACCTGGCGGTGACGGTCACGCTGCCCAGCGGCGTGGAGTGGGTGCGTATGACGCCGGCTGGATCAACGGCCCTGCTGCCCGTGTTGGTATGGCATCAGGCGACGTTGGGGCCGGGCATGGGCTGGCGCGCCACCATCGTCGTCAGCCAGACCAGCGAGTCGGTCGGGACGATGCATATCGCCGCCGCCAGCGACGAGCAAAGCCCGGTCGAGGTGACCATCGGCGGGGCGGAGTATCGCGTCTACCTGCCGCTGGTCCTGAGATAACCGAAGGGCTTGTCATCCGGCCGTAGCCGCGATTGCCATATCGCGCTCAGGTGCGACGCACTTTTGCCTCACCAACAGGCCAATGCAGAGGACAATAGCAGTGGATGAACCCCAAAATCGCCTGAACAAGTGCGTCGCGCCTTGTGCCTGGTAGTGACCTTGTTCTTCAGAAAAATTACCGAGATTAACTCGAGGAGGTGCAATGATGACAATGGTTCCTCCCAATGGCAAGTCGCCAGGAGGAGCCCCCAAACAATGCATTGCAAAAGTTTTACTCGTGTACCAAAATCAGCAACAAGAAAGGAGACTGGTTATGATTGCTCGACGATATTTCAATTGGGGCTGGACCTGCGGCCTGGCGCTCGCCGCCGCCTTTATGCTGTGGCTGGCGATGGCGCCGACGGCCCAGGCGGCCTGGCCCATCGAGGACCCCGACCCACAGGCGGCGCCCGCGATGTTCCCAGAAGGACGCGCGCCTCTAGGCCCGCGCGCCACGGTGGTGCCCACCCGCACCGTCGGCGGCGTGAACGGCCCGGGCAACCTCAAGATCATTGTCTATGGCTATGACGACACCGCCCTCTGGCAGAGGGGCGCTATCGGCGTCCTGCGCGATGTGGACGGCAGCGGCGACTGGCGCACTGTCGTATATGTTGATGAGGATTATGGGGACTGGTACAACAAGGGCTCCCGCGTCCAGTATGGGACGGACGAAAGCTACTCGATGGGGTATTACGGAGATAACCCCGACACCACCAGCCATGGCAGCGCCGCCATGGTCGGTAACGTCCTGAGCGGCAGCAACACGATCTACACCGCATGGACGGCCGGCGACCTGCGCATCACGCAGACGCTGAAATATGTCAGCGGGGACAACTATGTGCGCTATACCTGGGCCATCCAGAACATTAGCAGCACAGCCCTGAGCGACTTGCGCTTTGTCCACGGGCAGGATACCTGCGTGGGCGGTGAAGAAGAGCGTGTATGCGGCGGCGGCGACTTCGGCGGCGGCTTTTGGCTGGATGGGCCTAAAGCCATTGGTGTGCGGCTCACCGACTCTGGCGAGGAAACGCGCTTCACACTACAGGGCATCACCGCGCCGTATGATTATGCGAGTAAAGGTTTCGGGGAAATCCCAAATAACCTGGATACCCATAGCGCGATCAATGACCCCAGTGGCTCCACCGACGACAAGCTTGATGATAACGAGTCGACCGACAACGGCTATGCTCTCGAATGGCGGCAGGCCAGCCTGGCGGCGGGCGCGGTGTGGACCATCGACGCGATCGAGAACTTTATCGTCCAGCCCTTTGACGCGGTGCTGGTCAACGCGCCTGTCTTGACCGAGGTGGAACAGGGCGCATCCGCTGACCTGGACTATACCATCATCAACGATGATAACACCTCTGACGTCGTGACCCTCACTGTCACCACCGACCGGTCGGCCTGGACGCCCACGCTCCAGGGCGCGACATCTCGCACCGTGCCGGGCAACAGCAGCGGCAGCATCACCGTCACCGTGCGCGTCACCGTCCCGGCCGGCGCGACCATCGGCGACACCGGCGCCATCACCCTCACCGCCGACAGCGACGGCAGCCCGCCCAACTCGAGCGACAAGGCGGCTGTGGAGGTCACTGCCGGCGGCGCGATGAGCTATACCCTCACCGTCAACAAGGACGGGACCGGCAACGGCTCCGTGACCCAAGAC
>CAYYSM010000182.1:0-5644 GCA_964474225.1 uncultured Hyphomicrobiaceae bacterium | reverse complement strand
ATGATCGGGCCCTTGAAGCCGTTCTTGCGCATCAGCTTGCAGGCTTCGCGCCCGTCCATGTCGGGAAGTCCAATATCCAGAAGCACGAGATCGACACGCTGATTTTTCAGCTTGTCCATCGCCTCGCGCGCGTCGCCAGCGATCTCGGTTTCGAACTCTTCATGCAGCGCGAGTTGTTCGGCAAGCGAATCTCGCAAATCCTCGTCATCATCCACCACCAGAATATGCCGCGCCGTGCTCATTCTGCGCTCTCCCGAAATCGCTTCGCTCGCATTGATTTACGATTTAGGCTGCGGCGCAACGCATAGCAATATGCTGGCCCGCTGAAGCCGATGAAAGGTGGATCGCGCAAATGCAAATCTGCGTGAATATTCACGCCCGCTCACTCGCGGCGCAGGACGGGATCGCGGCGCTCGGCCCGCTGCGGCTGCCCTGTGCGCTCGGGCGCGGCGGACGCAGGGTGCTAAAGCGCGAGGGTGACGGCGCAACGCCGATTGGCGTGTGGCCGATGCGGGAGGTGTTCTACCGGCCCGATCGCGTGGCGCGGCCCGCGACGCGACTGCCGGTTTCGCCCATCCGCCCGTATGACGGCTGGTGCGACGACCCGCGCGACCGCAACTATAACCGTCCCGTTGGCCTGCCCTATCCAGCCAGCCACGAGGTGCTCTGGCGAGACGACCATCTGTACGATCTCGTCGTCGTGCTCGGCTACAACGACATCCCGCGCATCCGAGGCCGGGGCAGCGCCATTTTCATGCATTTGGCTACGCTCGGCCTCACGCCAACAGAAGGCTGCATCGCCCTCCGCGAGAGCGATCTGCGCAAGCTGCTCGCCGTTGCCGGACCGGGCGCGGCCGTGCGCGTCACAGGCTAAGGCTCAGCGCGTCCGGCGCGGATTGAGATAAAGATCAACCTCGTGATGCGACAGCTGCGGGCTCAGTTCACGGCTCTCCATGCGCTGCACCAGGTCCTCGACATGCGCGCGGCAAGCCTTGTTGAAGCGCAGCATCGCGCAAAAGAGTTGCAGGACGCAGTTGAGGATGCGGTCATCGTGATCCGCGCGCAGCTTCACGTCCCAATGGCCGCCCAGCGTTACCAGCTTGCCGTCCAGCACGCCGACTTTCTCGTTATTGTGGTCGTAGACGACATAGTCCGGGCCGATGCTGATCACCTTGCGGCGAAGCTTGTAGAGGAACGGCTGGCCATCCTTGAGGATGAAGAACGAAAACTTCTCGGGCAAGCCCGGCCATTTCCGCGCCGTCCGCTCCACATGGATGATCTGGTCGTGGCCGGAAACATTCACCGAGAACGCCGTGACCGGAAAGCCGCCCGCGCCGAAGGAAAGCTGCAGGCTGCGCCCCACCATCAGGTCCATCGTCGCGCGCCAGGTCATGGCCTCTGAGAACAGCTTGATGACCAGCCGCCGCTCCATGCCCTCCGTCTTGTCCCAGGCGCCCTCGCGGTAGCTGATGAGATGCGTGCGCTGCCCGTCCTCCTTCACCCCACCGAAAATATCGCTGGCGGTGGTGAACTGGCGCGATTTCGCCCGGTGGCGCGAATGCTGATAAACGCCGATCTCGGTGGTGTTCAGATCCGTCCACCACAGATCGACCTCGTAATGCACCCAGTCCTTCGTCGAGCCTTTGGCTGACGGGCCCGTCGCCTCCGGCGCCTTTTCGGCTACGGCCATGTGCCTGCTCCCCGCTATCGTTACCGAATCGACCCAAGGATAACACGCCGCAGCCGCCCGCCCGCGCCCCGCGCGCTTTTCCACATTGCCGGCCGGTCACGCCTGCGTCATCGCCTCCGCCAGAGCTTTCACGCTGCAACGCAAAACGCTAGACTCGTGTTGAGTGATTTCGATGCGCGAACAGCGCGAAACCGGATACAGGGAGACCAGTAATGGCGCGATACGTGATCGTCGGCGCGAACCGGGGGATCGGGCTCGAACTGACCCGCCAGTTGACGAACCGCGGCGAGGATGTCGTCGCCGCCTGCCGCGCGGCCAGCCCGGAGCTGCGAGAGATCGGCGCGGAGGTGCATGAGAATGTCGAGGTCACCGAGGACGAGTCGGTCGAGCGCTTCACCGCCGCCGTCAAGGCGAACGGGCCGGTGGATGTCCTCGTCCACGTCTCCGGCATCCTCAAGGGCGACAACCTCGACACGCTGGACTGGAACACGCTGCGCGAACAGTTCGAGGTGAACACGCTCGGACCGCTGCGCGTCGCGCGCTCCTTCGCGCCGTTCATGAAGTCGGGCGGGAAGATCGGCATTCTCTCCAGCCGCGTCGGCTCGATGGCGGATAACACGTCCGGCGGCAACTACGGGTACCGGATGTCGAAAGCCGCCGTGAACATGGCCGGCGTGAACCTTGCGCACGACCTGAAATCCCTCGGCGTCGCCGTGTTCCTGCTGCACCCAGGCTTCGTGCAGACCGAGATGACGGGCGGACGCGGGCATATCGGCCCGGACGAATCGGCGCGCGGGCTGATCGCGCGGCTCGACGAGCTTGGCATGGATGAGAGCGGCACCTTCTGGCACGCCGACGGCAGCCAATTACCGTGGTAGCGCTGAGAGCGCACTGAACCGAAAGGACACGCCATGCCGCTCAACCTTGTCATGCTCTACGGGTCGGTGCGCCGCGACCGGCAGGGGATCAAAGCCGCCCGCTTCGTCAAGCGCCAATTCGAGGAACGCGGCCACACTGTCGAGCTGATCGACGCGCTGGCCGAGCCGTTCCCGCTGCTTGACCGCATGTACAAGGAGTATGCGCCGGGCGAAGCGCCCGACTTCATGGAGCGGATCGCCAACCTCATCCGCGATGCCGACGGCTTCGTCATCGTTTCCGGCGAATACAATCACGGCATACCGCCCGCACTGAAGAACATGCTCGATCACTATCTGGAGGAGTGGCAGTACCGCCCCTCCGGCATCGTCAGCTATTCGGCCGGCATCTTCGGAGGCGTGCGCGCGGCCATGCAACTGCGCATGACGCTGGCCGAGCTGGGCATGGCGTCGATCCCTACGATTTATCCCGTCCCGCGCGTGCAGAGCGCCTTCACCGAAGACGGAACCCCGACGGACGACAACGCTTATAAATTCGTCAAGGGTTTCCTGGACGAGATGGAATGGTACGCCGAAGCACTGCGCGATCGGCGAGCGCAAGGGCTTCCGGGACAATAGACTCAACGCGACATGAGGAGAGCGCGCAATGCTGAAAGGAAAGAACGCCGTCGTCACCGGCTCCACGAGCGGCATCGGGCTGGGCATGGCTGAGGCGCTCGCGGGCGCGGGCGTGAACGTCATGCTGAACGGGCTGGGCGACCCGGACGAGATCGAAAAGACCCGCGCGGAGCTGGACGGCAAATACGACGCGAAAGTGCTGTTTCACGGCGCGGACATGACCAAGCCCGACCAGATCGAGGACATGGTCGAGACGGCCCGGCGCGAGTTCGGCCAGATCGACATCATGGTCAACAACGCCGGCATCCAGCACGTCGCGCCGGTGGAGGAGTTCCCGGTCGAGAAGTGGGACGCGATCATCGCCATCATCCTGACGAGCGCGTTCCACACCTCGCGGCTCGTGTTTGGCGAGATGAAGAAGCGCGGTTGGGGCCGGATCATCAACCTCGCCTCGGCGCACGGCCTCGTCGCCTCGCCCTACAAGTCGGCCTATGTCTCCGCGAAGCACGGTATGCTCGGCCTGACCAAGACGCTGGCGCTGGAGGGCGCTGAAGCCGGCGTGACCGTGAACGCCATCTGCCCGGGCTACGTGCTGACCCCGCTGGTGGAAGCGCAGATCCCCGACACGGCGAAAGCGCGCGGCATCAGCGAGGAAGAGGTGAAGCGCAACGTCATCCTGGAAGCCCAACCGACCAAGGAGTTCGTCACGGTCGAGCAGATCGGCGCGCTGACGGTCTTCCTCTGCGGCGATGAGGCCGCCCAGATCAACGGCACGTCGCTTTCGATGGACGGCGGCTGGATCGCGAAATGAGCGACCCGGCCGCGGACGCCAAGCCGGTCAACCTCGCGCTGCAGGGCGGCGGGGCGCACGGCGCTTTCACCTGGGGCGTGCTCGACCGGTTCCTGGAGGACGGGCGGCTCAGCCTCGACGCGATCAGCGGCACCAGCGCGGGCGCGATGTGCGGCGTGGTCCTGGCCGACGGCTATATGCGGGGCGGCTATGACATCGCGCGCGAACGGCTGCGCATGTTCTGGCGGGCCGTGGCCGAGAACGCGCCGCTCAACCCGCTGCAGCGCTCGCCGATCGACGTGTTCCTCGGCAACTGGAGCGTCTCGCGTTCGCCGGCGACCTTGTTCTTCGAGATGTTCCGGCAGGTGGCCTCGCCCTACATGTTCAATCCGCTCAACCTGAACCCGCTGGCGGATGTTCTGGATTCGGTCGTCGATTTCGAGCTTGTGCGCAGCTGCGACGACATCAAGCTGTTCATCTCTGCGACCAATGTGGAGACCGGTCGCGTCAGGATCTTCAACCGGCATGAACTGCGCTGCGAAATGGTGATGGCCTCGGCCGCGCTGCCCTTCCTGTTTCAGGCGGTGGAGGTGGACGGCGTGCCGTACTGGGACGGCGGCTACATGGGCAACCCGGCGCTGTTCCCGTTCTACGCCTCGGAAGTCGGCGCGCACGACATCATCATCGTGCAGATCAACCCGGTCGAGCGGCCCGGCACGCCGAAAACCGCGCAGGGCATCCTGGAGCGGCTGCGCGAAATCACCTTTAACTCAAGCCTGCTGAAAGAGCTGCGATCGGTCGACTTTATCAACCGGCTGCTGGATGAAGGCAAGATGACCGAGGACGGCTTCAGCCGGATGCGCGTTCACATCATTCAAGCGCCCGAGGAAGTCACCGATCTCGGACATTCGAGCCGGCTGAACCCGCAATGGGAGTTCCTTGAGCACTTGTTCGATCTCGGCCGGGACAGCGCGGACAAATGGCTCGCCGATCATTTCGACGATGTCGGGGTTCGGGAAACAGTGGACATTCGCGGGCTGTTCGGCGAGCTCGGCGCGGCGCATATGGGGTGACGCTGCGCCCCTCGAACTGTCATCCCGTGCGCGATGCGGCGCGTGGCGCTGCTTCGCAGACACGGGATCCAAGGCGGCGCTGAAATTCAGGAGCGATCCCGGGTCTGCAGCGCATCATTGGCGTGCTGCGCAGCGTGTGGAATGACGCGGCGATCACGACGCCGCGCGGCTCTCCGGGGCGACGCGCTCGCGCTTGGCGATCAGCTTGTTGAGCGCCGACACGTAAGCCCGCGCCGACGCAACCATTGTGTCGCTGTCCGTGCCGCGGCCCGTGACGGTCAGGCCGTCTTCCTCCAGCCGCACGCTGACCTCCGCCTGCGCGTCGGTGCCCTCGGTCACGGCGTGGACCTGATAGAGCGGCAGCCGCGCCTCGTGCGGGACGATCGCCTTGATCGCGTTGAAGATCGCGTCAACCGGGCCGTAGCCGACCGCCTCGCGCGTCTCGTGCTTGCCGCCGACATCCAGCGTGATGGTGGCGCGCTGCTGGCCCGTCCCCGCGATCACCGTCAGCGAGAGCAGCTTGATGTTGTCATGCGCGCTGGTCAGTTCGTCATCGACCAGCGCCTCGATGTCCTCGTCGAACACATGCTTCTTGTGG
>CAYYSM010000181.1:0-5660 GCA_964474225.1 uncultured Hyphomicrobiaceae bacterium | reverse complement strand
AGAAGGGCGGCACCATCAAGCTCATCAACGAGGGCTGGTTCCAGCGCCACATCTCCGACTTCGCCTACGAGATCGCGATCAAGAAGCAGAACGGCGAGCATCCGGTCGTGGGCGTCAACTGCTACCGCGATGACGAGGAAGAAGACGACATCGAGATCCACCCCTACGACCCGGACACGGCCGAGCGCCAGATCGCACGGCTTCAACAGGTGCGCGCGGACCGCGACGAGGCGAAGGTGCAGGACCTGCTCGAAAAGCTGAAAGCCGTCGCGCGGGACGAGAGCCAGAACATCGTGCCGGTTACCATCGAGCTGGTCCGCGAGGGCGCGTCGATGGGCGACATCGTCGAGACGCTGAAAACCGTCTGGGGCACCTACCGCGAGACGCCGGTGTTCTAGCAGCTTCGCCTTCGTCATTGCGAGCGAAGCGACGCAATCCAGCAAATTGATGAGCCGAGTTGCTGGATTGCTTCGGCCTGGCGGCCTTGGAATAACGGCAAGCAGCGCGCTAGTAGCTCATGATCTGCGTATCCGGCGCCATCAGGATCGCCCGGAACTCCGGCCCGCCAACCTTCACGCCGTCGATCCGGTCGTCGATATTCAGGCCGGCCTGCTCGGTACAGCCGGGGCAGAGATAAACCTCGCCGCCGGCATCGATGATCTCCTTGATACGCTCGTGCGGCGTCTTGCCGGTGGCGGCCTGCGTGTGTTGCGGCACATTGCTGTTGGCAAACGTCACCGCGCGCACGTTCAGGAACACGACGACGTTTCCGCCGTCCTCCTGAATGCGGCGGGCGAAGTTCATCGCCATCTGCCCGGTCCAGACATCATCGCTCGTGAGATTGATGACGAGCGTGCGGTCGTCCTGCGCGTTGGCCGCGCCGAGCGGCAGAGCGAGCGCGAGAGCCATGAGAACAGTGAGAGCAAGTCGACGCATCTATTCACCTCCCTGATGGACATACCGAAACGGTATCTGCTTATGATTACAATTGCAGGACAAGATTACAGAATTGTCGCCCGAAGGGTAGAGAAAAGTTGACGAAAATATTTTCAGATCGCCGCGAATATCTGATGACGTGGACGTCGAGACTGCATCGATGGAGGGCTAACGGCTACCTGCGTGCGCGCCGTGCCGGTCCAGCGCGCGGATGATCGCCGTCAGGATGACCGCGACCGACAACAGCCCAAGCGCCGTCAGCACATTGTGCAGCAGCTCCGGCGCGAGGATCAGCACGAGGCCCATCCCGGCCATCATCAGACCAGAGACGAGCTTGAGCGTGCGCCCTTCGGTCTCGCTCAGCCGGCGCGAGCCCAGCGTCGCGGTAAACACCACGACCACCAGCAGCAGCGGGATGATATAGACGACGTTGTAGAGCGCCAGATAGCCATAGCGCGCCGCGCTCGGCAGATCGTTCATCGTCAGCACCTTGGTGTAGACCAGCGGGAAGCCACTCGTGCACAGCAACTCATAACTGTTTGCCGCGATGGCGAGCACCACCGTTCCCGCCAGCAGCCCGGCGAAGCTACGCATCCCGATCAGCCGGCGCATCCGCTCGAACAGGCCCGGCTTGGCGGATTCGGGGATCGACAGGCCCGGCCCCTGGCCGAAATACACGTAATCCTTAATCGACAGCGCGCCGATCCCGAGCGCGACCAGCCCGGCGGCGACGGTAATCCACTGCAGGCTCCCGAGGACGAGAAACAGGTTCAGCCACGCCGCCATGAAGAGGAAATACATCGCCGCGGAGAAGAACACGAACACGCCGCCGACAATGCCGATGCGCAGGCGGCTCTTGGCGTGGACCATCAGACTGAGCAGCGATAAAAGCACGAAGAACGCGCAGGGGTTGAATGCATCCAGCCCGCCCAGCACAAGGGTGAGCGCAGGAAGCGAGAGGTCCTGCGCATCCAGCTTGCCGAACAGCGGCAGCTCTACGGTCAGGTCGTCGGGCGTCTCGCTGGCCATCTGGGGCTGCGGCTGCGCGCCCGTGAGCCGCGCGTGGCACTGATCAGCGATCCGCGCGATGCGCGCTCCCATTCCGCTGGCGTTGTCGAAGCCGACCAGCATCTCGCCGCACAGGAAGAAGGTCGGCACGGCCTCCGGCGCGCGCCCAAACTCCCGCGCCAGCATGAAGAAGAAGCGTTCGTTCGCCTCGCGCTCAACGGCCAGCTCTTCCAGAACCAGCCAGGGCCGCTCGGCGGCGATGTCGCGCACCACCGGCTCGGCGTCGGCGCAATGCGGGCAGGTCTGCGAGTAGAAGAAATACAGCTTGAGGCGGCGCTCGCCCTCCGGCGCGTCCGCGAACCAGACCGGGCCAAGCGATGCCGGCCCGTCGGTCTGCGTACTCGCCGGCGCGGGCAGCGCCAGGAAGGGCAGCAGCAAAAGAAACAGAATCCGGCGCAACATGACTGCCGTTGTCATTGCCCCACCATATCCGCCTTTCGGTCTGTTATGCTGCAGCCTCACACGCCCCGCAACGACGATCGTCAAGGCCGGCTTACCGCAGCGCAAATGTGGCCGACGCGATCAGCATGATCGCGGTCAGCGACCAGCATATCGCCACGAGAGTCTGGCGGCGCGTCATGGCCTGTCCTCAGTCATAATAAAACTGCTCCGAAACGACATTGCGGCTCGACACGCCGAGCGACAGCAGGGTCTTCTCAACGCCCTCGATCATCGCTTGCGGTCCGCAGGCGATATAGCCCCAGTCCTTCGCGCCCGGACGGTCGAGCATCCTGCGCAAAAGCGCTGCGTCGATCACGCCGCGATGGCCATGCCAATCCTCCGGCGGCTCTGCGAGCGCGTATTCGACTTCGAGGTTCAGGTCGGTCTGCATGTCGTGCAACTCATTGGCGTAAACGATCTGCTCGCGCACGCGGTTGCCATAGAGGAGCACGATGGGCCGTTCGTCGCGTTCATGGCGTAACTGCCGCAGGATGCTCAGCACCGGCGCGATCCCGACACCGCCAGCGATGAGCGCAATGCCCGGCACGTCCGGGCCAGGGATCGAAAGGTGCCCGTGCGGCCCTTCAACATAGCAACGTGTGCCAGGCTGGACCCCGCCAATCCGGCTGGTGAAGTCGCCGGCCTCCTTGATGACGAAGGCGAGGTGATCGCGGCTGGGCGGCGAGGCGACGGAGAAAGGGTTTTCGGCCATCGAGAACGGGCTGTGCCCGACATTCAGCCAGACGAACTGCCCGGCGGCGAAGTCCAGCGGCTTTTTCTCCGGCGCCAGGGTCAACTCCCAGATGCACTGGCCAACCGGCTCGACAGACTGGACCGTAAACGGCTGACGGAGCTGGCGCAGCGGCTTGACGAGGTAAACCCACACGAGCGTCAGCGCCGCCACGCTCAGAAGCGCGATCCAGAACCACCACAGCCCCGGATGCGCGCTGTACCGCCCCGCCTCCAGCGTGTGATGCGCGCCGAAACCCGCGACCACCACCGCCGCGAAGCCATGCGCCGCGCGCCAACCCTCATAGCTCCCGCTGCGCTGCTCGCGGAAAATGGCGAACACGACCATCACCATGAGCGCGATCCACGCGATCAGGCCGGTGAGGAAGGTCGTGGTGGTCAGGCCCAGCGTGGCCCGCGCCGTCGCGTCCCAGGGCAGCGGCTGGTTCATGAACGGCGTGACGTAGAGGAACGGGTGCACGAGGATGAAGAGCGTGAAGCCCCGCGCCATCAGCTGATGCACCCGCATGGTCGCGTCGATGCCGATGCGCCCGGAGATCGTCCGGAAGCGGCCAGAGAGCAGGAACTCGACCAGCACGCCGGAAAACGCCACCAGCGCCAACGCCGAGGACAGCTCGTCGCGCCAATGCCGCGCCGGCAATCCCTGCCACCAGGCCAGCGCGAGCGGAGCGAGCAGCACGACGAGATAAAGCGTCAGCAGCGGAACGGCCGGTAGGGCGAAAGCGTAGGATGATGGCCGGTTCACAAGGCGACTCCGCGTTTCTGGTTTGATGGCTCAGCCGCGGCAACGCGGGTTTTGACCGCGCGGTCCGCAGACCGCCGCGCCGCCAACGAAACGATTTGACGCTCGGCAATAACAGTAAGACAGTTCCGGCGACCTTGTCGGCCCGCGACCTGCGGTTTTCCAATCCTTTGAAAATCATGAAAGTTCCATGACGAAACAATCTCAAGACGAAGCTCCCGAAGAACCCCAGCCGCAAGAGGAAAGCCCCAAGCGGGAAGCCAAGAGGATTTCGGAGAGCCGCCGTCTGCGCGCCGCCATGCTCTACGAGGTGATCCGCATCGAGGGCGAGGGCGAATTGGCGCGCACGCCCCGCGCGCTGTGGTGGTCCGGGCTGGCGGCCGGGCTGTCGATCGGATTTTCGGTGCTCTCGCAGGCGCTGCTTGCCGCGAATCTGCCCGATGTGGGCTGGAACACGATCATCGAGAAGATGGGCTACGCGGTCGGCTTCATCATCGTCATTCTTGCGCGTCAGCAGCTTTTCACCGAGAACACCTTGACCGCTGTCCTGCCGGTCATCACCGCGTGGAAGCTTTACTGGGTGTGGATCATGCTGCGCCTGTGGGCGATCGTGCTCGCGGCGAACCTGGTGGGCGCGTTCATCTTCGCCGTTGCCATCGCGTATATGGGCTTGCTGCCGCCTGATGTCTCCGCGCAGGTGGCCGACATCTCCAAGCACATGATGGCGAATACACCGATGGAAATGTTCGTCAAGGGTATCGCGGCGGGGTGGCTGATCGCCGCGCTGGTGTGGATGCTGCCATCGGCGGAGAATATCGAGATTTTCCTGATCGGGCTGATGACCTATCTGATCGCGCTGGGCGGCTTCACGCATGTCATCGCCGGGGCGGTTGAGGCGTTTTATCTCTGGGTGACGCAGACGGCGACGACGTTGGACGTGTTTTTCGGATTCCTGCTGCCCACGCTGGCCGGCAACGTTGTGGGCGGGACGATCCTGTTTGCACTGCTCAGCTACGCCCAGGTGCGCGACGAAATCAGCTAGGGCTCAGCGCCCGATACCCAGGCGCGCGGCGAGCCGGCGCACCGCGCGCAGCTTCGTGAGCTGGCCGATGATGAGCGGCACCACGCTGCCAATGACGATGAGCACCCAGCCATCCGGCCCCGGATCAACGGTCTGCAGCGCGTCGGAGACATAGGGCACGTAAAGCGCCGCCAGCAGCAACAGCAGACCGATCCCGATCGCCCCCCAGACGTAGCGGTTCGTCACCACCGGGTCTTTGAGCAGCGGCGTTTCCGGCTCACGCATGTTCAGCGTGTGCAGCAGGCGCGCCAGCGAGAACGTGGCGAAGGATATGGCGACCGCGCGCGTCTCGCTCATGTCGAGCACCAGAAGCGCATACGCGAACACGGCCAGCACCGACCCGCCGATCAGAAGGCCGTAGGCGCCGATGACCGCCCAATGCCGGCGCGTGAGCATCGCCTCGTCCGTGCGGCGCGGCGCTTCGGCCATGGTCTGCCCGCCCGGCGTGACGCCGAGCGCAAGCGCCGGGAACACGTCCGAGATAATGTTGATGTAGAGGATCTGCAGCGGCAGCAGCGGCAGCGGCGCGTTGATGATCGCCACGGCCGAGACCGCGAAAATCTCTCCGGCGTTGCCAGACAGCATGTAGAGGATGAAGCGCCGGATATTGCGGAAGATCGCGCGCCCCTGCGCCACCGCCGC
>CAYYSM010000180.1:0-5664 GCA_964474225.1 uncultured Hyphomicrobiaceae bacterium | reverse complement strand
GCCGCGATACATGCCGGTCTTGAGGTCGATATGGTGCGGCCGGCGCAGCTCGCCCGTGTCCTTATCCTCGACATAGGTCGGCTGCTTGAGCGAATCATGCGCGCGCCGATTGCCGCGCTTCATGCGCGAAACTTTGCGTTTTGGGACTGCCATTGTCGTTCTCCTGAAATCCTGAGCGCGAGTCCCCCCCGCGCCAACGTGTTGGGTTGGTGTATAACGGGTATCGGCCGGATTGGCCAGTGTTTCACGCCGCTACGGCGCGCGCCGCGCGATCCTTCGGACCGCTTGTCGCCGTCCCGGAAATTTGCAAAACACAAAGGGACAGTGCGTCGCCCGTCACGCCACCTCTGAAATGTAGAGCGATCACCCATGTTTAAAGAGCGTCTGGAGGCGAATGCAAGACTTGTCGAAGACCGCCTCCAGGAGTTGCTGAGCGGCGAGGGCGACGGCGACTTCGCGCCGCCGGAGCGGCTGGCCGAGGCGATGCGTTACGGCACGCTCGGCGGGGGCAAGCGGCTGCGGCCACATCTGATGATCGAGAGCGCAGGCGTCTTCGGCGCGGAGCGGGAGGCCGCGCTTGACGCGGCGGCGGCGCTGGAATGCGTGCACTGCTACTCGCTCATTCATGACGACTTGCCGGCGATGGACGACGATGACCTGCGGCGCGGCCGGCCAACGGTGCACAAGGCATTCGACGATGCCACGGCGATCCTGGCGGGAGACTCGCTGCTGACGCTGGCCTTCGAGATCATGGCGCGGGAGAGCACGCATCCCGACCCGGCGGCGCGGGCGCGGCTGACGGCGGGGCTGGCCCAGGCGGCGGGCTGGCGCGGTATGGCGGGCGGGCAAATGCTCGACCTGATGGCGCCGGGGCAAGAGCTGGACGCCGACGACATCGCGCGGCTGCAAGCCATGAAGACCGGCGCGCTTCTGAAATTCGCCTGCGAGGCCGGGGGGATCATCGGCGGGGCAAATGCCGACGAGATGGCGGTGCTCAGCCGCTACGGCGCGACGATCGGGCGGGCGTTCCAGCTTGCCGACGACCTGCTCGACGCCGAGGGCGACGCCGCGACGCTCGGCAAGGCGACCGCCAAGGACGAAGCTGCCGGCAAGGCGACACTGGTGACGCTGCTGGGGCTGGAGGCGGCGAAGGCGCGGTTGCGCGAACTGGAGCGGGAGGCGGTGCGTGCGCTTGAACCGTTCGGCGCGCGCGGCGAGATGCTGGCCGCCACGGCGGACTTCATCATCCGCCGCACCCACTAAGCCACGCAGTGGCGTCAGGTGACACGCGACCCTTGACGTGTCGCGCGCAACGTGACACGTTGCGGAATGCTCACAGGCAGTGGCATCAAGCATAGGGGCCTGAAGCGGCTTGCCACGCGCGGCGATTCCAGCAAGATCGACCCGCGATGGCTTCCCCGCGTGAAGCGTGTGCTGTATGCGCTGCACGCCGCTACGCATCCGACCGAGCTTGATGTGCCGGGCAACGGTTTTCACGAACTCAAAGGGAACCGCGCGGGAACGTACGCGGTGAAGGTATCGGCAAACTATCGCATAACCTTCCGGTGGGATGACGACGGTCCGTTTGATGTCGATCTGGAGGACTATCATGGCTGAAAAAAGAGAGCTGCTTGCGTTCCGCCCGCCGCATCCAGGCGAGTATCTGCGCGAGGACATCTTGCCGGCACTCGATATGAATGTGTCGGAACTTGCCGCGCATCTCGGCGTGAAGCGGCAGACGCTGTCGCGGCTCATCAACGAAAAGAGCGACGTATCTGTCGACATGGCGCAGCGGCTCGGGCAGGCGTTCGGCAATGGCGCGCGCTACTGGCTCGCGCTGCAGATGCAGTACGATCTGTGGGAGGCGCAGCAGTCCAGCGCAATCAAGGTGGCCCCACTGAACTGGAAGGCGAACGCCGCGGCCTGAGCCTAATCGGCGCAGGACCGCTGACGATAGCGCGACAACACATAGACGCGGATGGCGCTGGACAGGCCCGACGCGCCGCGCGCCTCGTCGATTTCGGCGACGATGTCGCCCACCGGCCGCTGCTCCTCCCGCGCGATGTCGCGCAGTGCCGCCCAGAACGCATCCTCTAGCGAGATCGAAGTGCGGTGCCCGGCGATGTTCAGCGAATGCTTGCGGGGCCGGGCGGTGCCCGTATCGCAGGTCATGACGGGCCGATCATCTTCTCGGGCCGGACGATGTCGTCGAACTCCGCCTCGGTGACATGGCCGAGCCGGACCGCTTCTTCCTTCAGCGTCGTGCCGTTCTTGTGCGCCGCCTTGGCGATCTCGGTGGCCTTGTCATAGCCGATATGCGGCGCCAGCGCGGTCACGAGCATCAGCGAGCGCGTCATCAACTCGCCGATACGCTCGCGGTCCGGCTCGATGCCCTCGATACACTTGTCGGTCAGGCTCACGCAGCCATCGGCCAGCAGGCGGATCGACTGGAGCGCATTGTAGGCCATGACCGGCTTGAACACGTTGAGCTCGAAATGCCCCTGGCTCCCGGCGAAGGTGACGGCGGTATGGTTGCCCATCACCTGCGTGCAGACCATGGTCATCGCCTCGCACTGGGTCGGGTTCACCTTGCCCGGCATGATCGAGGAGCCCGGCTCGTTCTCGGGCAGCTTCAACTCGGCCAGCCCCGAGCGTGGGCCGGAGCCGAGCAGGCGGATGTCGTTGGCGATCTTGAACAGGCTGACCGCCAGCGTGTTCAGGGCACCGGAAAGCTCCACGATGGCGTCATGCGCCGCCAGCGCCTCAAACTTGTTGGGCGCGGTCACGAAGGGCAGCTCGGTGATCTCAGCGACGTGCTCGGCGAACTTCTGGGCAAAGCCATCCGGCGCGTTCAGCCCCGTGCCGACCGCCGTGCCGCCCTGCGCCAGCGCGTAAAGGCGTGGCAGCGTGTCATGCACCCGCTCGATGCCGTTTCGCACTTGCGCGGCGTAGCCCGAGAACTCCTGCCCGAGCGTCAGCGGCGTTGCGTCCTGCAGATGCGTCCGGCCGATCTTGATGATGTCGTACCAGGCTTCCGCCTTCCATTCGAGCGAGCCGGCGATCTTGTGCAGCGCGGGCAGCAGCCGGTGATGCACCTCCTCCACCACAGCGATGTGCATGGCGGTCGGGAAGGTGTCGTTCGAGGATTGCGAGCGGTTGACGTGATCGTTCGGGTGCACCGGGTCCTTCGTGCCGATCTGTCCGCCCAGCAACTGGATGGCGCGGTTGGCGATCACCTCGTTGGCGTTCATGTTGGACTGCGTTCCCGAGCCAGTCTGCCAGACGACCAGCGGGAACTCGACGAAGTGCTTGCCGTCGATGACCTCCTGCGCGGCTTGCGCGATGGCGTCTGCCAGGCGCGGCTCCAGCGCCTCAAGATCGCGGTTGGTCAGCGCGGCGGCCTTCTTGACGATGCCGAGCGCGCGTACAAGCGGCGGCGGCATGGTCTCCCCGCCGATCCGGAAGTTTGTCAGGCTGCGCTGGGTCTGCGCGCCCCATAGGCGGTCTGCGGGGATTTCGAGCGGGCCGAAGGAATCAGTTTCGGTGCGCGTGCCGGTCATGTCGGTTGCCTTTCGCTGCCGCCGCGCGGCCTAAAGCTCGTTGGCGTCGCGCAGCGGGATTACCGTGATCGTGCCATCTGCAAGCTTTATATCCGGCACGCACTGCGCGGTAAACGGCACCATGAACGCTTTGCCAGACGGCGGCGCGATCTCGATCAGGTCGCCCGCGCCGAAATCATGCACGGCGATGACCCGGCCGAGGCTGGTCCCATCGGGGTCAACGGCGGTCAGCCCGATAAGATCGCTGTAATACCACTCGTCTTCGTCGGGCGGGGGGAGCCGGTCGCGCGGCACGAACAGGTCACGGCCAGCCAGCGCCTCGGCCGCGTCGCGGTCCGCCACGCCCTCAATGCGCGCAACGACAAATGGCCCCTTGGCCGGGCGGATCGCCAAAAGCCGGAAGCTGCGCCCCTGCGCATCGCATAGCGGGCCGTAGGCGCCCACATCCTCCGGTGCTTCGGTGAAGCAGCGAATCTTCACCTCGCCGCGAACGCCGTGGGCGGCGGTGATCCGGCCGACGCGCACGCGTTCGCTCTCGGACATTGGCGCTGCTCAGGCGGTTATTCCGCGGCGGCCTCGTCGGCGGGGGCTTCCGCTTCGGCCTGGGCGGCTTCAGCCTTCTCGCGGCGCTCCTGCTCACGCTCCTTGGCCTTCTGGCCCGGCTCGGCCTTCTTCGGGTTGTTGCGGGCGGGGCGCTTGGCGAGGCCGGCGGCGTCGAGGAAACGCAGCACGCGGTCGGTCGGCTGCACGCCCTTTTCCAGCCAGTATTTCACGCGCTCCTCGTCGAACACCACGCGCTCGGCATGGTCGCGCGGCAGCATCGGGTTATAGCTGCCGAGCTTGTCGATGAAGCGCCCATCGCGCGGCGCGCGGCTGTCGGCCACAACGATACGGTAGAATGGGCGCTTTTTCGCCCCGCCCCGGGCCAGTCTCATCTTCAGTGCCATGTTTCGCTGTCCTTTTTCTCTCGTCTCGAATTTTCAACATTCACCATCAAGAGGCGGCTCCGCTCATCATCGCATCCATCCGGCGCTGCATCTCTTCCGGCGCCACGGCCTCGATGACCGTCGAAACGATCCAGACATGCCCGAACGGATCGCGGACGCGCCCGGACCGCTCGCCATAGAACTGGTCGCCGACCGGGATCAGCTCCTCCGCCCCGGCGGCCTTGGCCCGCGCCACGACATCATCGACATCCGGCACGGTGAGTTGCATCAGCACCGGCGCGCCGCCCACCGAGGTTGGCGCGAGATTGCCGTGGTCCGGGTTCTCGTCGGCCAGCATCACGAGCGCGCCGTGAACCAGCATCTGCGCATGCACGATAGCGCCGTCCGGCATCGTCAGCCGGAAAAGCTCCTCTGCGCCGAACGCCTCGGCGTAAAAGCGCAGCGCCGCTGCGGTATCCGGCACCACCAGAAGCGGCGTCACGGCCGCGCGATAGGCGTGAGGATCGGTCATGCTTCGCTCCAGCCGCACTAACGCTTACGCTTCGGGCGCTTTTTCGTCGCCGAGCGCTTGTTGCGCCCGCCCGCCGGCATTCCGCCGAGGCCCGGAAGCCCGCCGGGCATGCCGCCCATGCCTGCGCCGCCGCCCAGCCCCGGCAAACCGCCAGGCATCTGCGCACCGCCGAAGCCGCCCGGCATCTGGCCGCTCTCGGCCGCCTTCTGCGCTTCGGCCATCGCCTCGGGCGGCATATCCGGCATCCCGCCGCCGCCCATAAGTTGGCTCAGCATACCCTTGTTCTTGCCGAACTTTTTCATGGTGTCGGCCATCTGCCGGTGCATCTTCAGCAGCTTGTTGACCTCTTGCACGCTGGTGCCGGAGCCGGCCGCGATCCGCTTCTTTCGCGAGGCGTTGAGCACCTTCGGCGCGCGCCGCTCGTGCCGGGTCATCGAGGAGATGATTGCGCGCTGGCGCTTGATGAAGCCGTCGTCGAGGCCGGAGCCGTCGATCTGCTTCTTCATCTTGCCGATGCCGGGGAGCATCCCGAGCACACTCGACATGCCGCCGAGCTTCTGCATCTGGCCAAGCTGTGTGTTCAGATCGTCAAGGTCGAACGCGCCCTTGCGCATCCGCTCGGCCATGCGGTCGGCCTGCTCCGCCT